>JASFVD010000156.1:0-5934 GCA_050050015.1 Anaerolineae bacterium
GGTCACGTTGATGTAGCACGTCGCGAAAGGACGCCGCCGGAACGCGTCTTCCCCGCCCGCCACGACCTCGCACATCTCCACCATCGTGAGGCACCCGTCAAAGTCCGGGGTGACGAAGACGATCGGTTTGGTCGTGTGGTTGAGCATCACCCTCATCTGATACCGATCGTAGACCCGCTGATCCACATCCGAGGGCAGGAAGGCCGACATGACGAAGTCCATCCCTGGCAGCGCATCCATGAGAGTGATCGCCTCGCGTACATCCTCCAGGACCGCCTTGCGTCGGCAGCCCGTTCGGTGGTCGAGTATGTACAGGCAGTCGGAGCCCCCGCCGAAAACCGTCCGATAACCCCAAGCCCGGATGGCCGCCTCTCCGTCGCGGTTCCACAACGTCAGCCGAGACGGAGCCGTGCTGAGCGCCTCTTCGACCATGGTCCCGGGCAGTCGAACGCGCCGTGCTTCGACGGTGGCGCCATGGTCGCCCAGGATCTCCCGTGCTTCGGCATCATGAACCTCTATCCCTACCCGCTCAAGTATCTGCAGGCTTGCCCCGTGGATCTTCTCGCACGTCTCCAGGTCCATGCGCGAGTAGCGTCCCCTCGCCTGCCTCCAACCCACCCTTCTCCTCATGTCCCTCCTCAATGGTGTGGTCCGGCCAGGGACTAGTCAACCCATGGCTGCAGAAGGCTGTCGACGTAGGCCATGTGCTCCTCGGCAGCTTGTCGAGCCAGAATCGGGTCCTGCCTCTCGATCGCCTCTACGATGGCTCGCTGATATGGAATCGACCGTTTCTTGACGTCGGGAAGGCTGATCATCTCCTGAATGACTTCCACCACCAGCCTGCGTGACAAATGGTAGAATTGCTCCAGCAGTTCATTCTTGCTCGCCCGGGCAACAGCCAGATGGAAATCTAGGTCAGCCGCCACAAAGGCCTCGGTGTCGTCGACCGACGCTTCCATCCTTTCCTGGGCGGCCCATATCCGCTCGACATCTCCAGGTGTTGCCCGCCTAGCAGCCATCTCCGTCAGCGCCACCTCGATCACCCCTCTGGCTTCGTACACCTTGTCGGCGTTCAGTTCGCCCAGACGAGTGCGGACAGCCTCAGGATGGATGAGGCCGTCCAGGGCGTCCTGTCGCACCCACGTGCCCTTGCCCGGTCGGGACGCCAGCATTCCCACGGCGGAGAGAGCCTGAATCGCCTCCTGAATCGTGGAGAGCCCAACGCCGAACTCCGCGGCCAGCTCCTTTCTAGTCGGCAGAAACTCGCCGGGCCCGATCTCGCCGGTCACGATCATCTGGCGAATCGCCTCCGTCACATCATCTACAAGCGTACTGCTGGACACCTCAGACGGCATCACGACCTCCCGACCAATTGACCTAGGGCTCAACAGGCGCAGGCAAACAAAGGATGCCACTTGCATAACTTCTGAAATTCTGGTATATTATAGTGGAGCTTCACAATCTGTCAAACTCTACCGCGTACACGCGCAGTACCTCGGAGAAGGTAGCCGAGAAGTCACTCAACTCAGCCATTTGACACCGATCCTGGCGCAAGTATAATCGACCATGCTTCCACGCTCCCATTGACCCGATAGCGCCCGAATCCGTGGCCACAGCCTGGCGCTACAACGAGACGGACCCGGAGAGGAGGTGGTGTGCAGGAAACTCTTGAGTTGGCGCAGTGAAAAGGGGGCGACAGTCCCCCGATTGGCCTTGCACGAGTCCGAGGAGGAGTAACTGATGCAGATCATCAATAAGGAAGAGAGGAACGAGGCACACCCGTATATCCCAGAGTTGAAGGAGCGCTACCGAGACGGAAGGATCTCGCGCCGGGAGTTCCTGCGAAATGCCACTCTCCTGGGTATGTCCGCAGCGGCGGCTGGAGCCTTCGTGACCGGGTGCGGCCCCCAGCCCACGGAAGCTCCCACTGAAGCTGCCGAGCCCACAGAGGAAGCGCCAGCCGGTGGACCGCAGCGCGGCGGCTCGCTCCGGGTCGCCTCTCAGGTGCAGAAGGTGACGCATCCGGCCCAGTTCTCATGGGTCTCACCGTCGAATCAGCTGCGCCAGGTCGCCGAGTACCTGACCTACACTGACGGGGACAACATCACCCACCCCTGGCTCCTGGAGAGCTGGGAGGCCAGCGACGACCTCACGGAGTGGACGCTGAACCTGCGCCAGGGGATCATGCACAGCAACGGCGACGAGTTCGTGGCCGATGATGTGACGTTCACCATGAACCAGTGGCTGGACGAGGACGTAGGATCCTCCATCCTGGGCCTCATGGGCAGCTACCTGAGCGCCGACGGCATCGAGAAGGTCGATGACTACACGGTGAAGCTGCATCTCGATCGGGCAGAAATAGCCGTCCCAGAGCACCTGTTCCACTATCCGGCGCTCGTACTGAACCACCGAACCTTCGAAGGGGACTTCCTGAAGGCACCGCACGGGACGGGGCCATACACGCTGGAGGAGTACAGCGAGGGCGAGCGCGTCCTGCTCAAGGCCCGCGATGACTACTGGCGGGACGGCGCCGACGGCCAGCCATTGCCCTACCTCGATGAGATGGAGTTCATCGACATGGGTTCCGAGACCTCCGCCTGGATCGCGGCGATCCAGGGCGGTGAGGTGGACCTGCTTGACCTGGGTGACCTCGGCGGCACCGATATCTACCTCGCGCTCAAGGACACAGAAGACGTCGTCGTCAAGGGCCTCACCACGGGGCAGACGCGTGTGCTCCGTATGCGCGTGGATATGGAGCCCTGGAGCGACAACAACGTGCGCATGGCACTCAAGTTGTGCCAGAACCACGAGAAGATCCTCAACCTGGCGTACTTCGGCGAGGGTCAGCCTGGCGAGGACTTCCACGTCGCGCCGGTGCACCCCGAGTACTGCGACAGGCCGGTGCCCGCGTATGACCCAGAGAAGGCCAAGCAATTGCTGGCCGATGCCGGCTATCCTGACGGCCTGGACGTGGAGCTGGCTGTTGGTAGCGGCTGGGGTGACGTCGTCTCCTACGCCGAGATCCTGAAGGAGGACGCTGCGGCCGGCGGCTTCAACATCACCCTGAACACCATGCCCAACAGTCAATACTGGGAGCAGTGGACAGAGGTAGCGCTCGGCATCACGCCCTGGACGCACCGTCCGCTCGGCACCATGGTGCTCAACCTTGCCTACGTCGCCGACGAGGAAGGAAACCCGGCTTCCTGGAACGAGACCCGCTGGATAGATGAGGAGTTCTCAGAGCTGTTGAACGAAGCCAACGGGACGCTGGACGTAGAAGCGCGCCGTGAGATCTTCTGTGAGCTGGAGCAGATCCAGTACGATCGTGGATCGATCGGCATCCCCTTCTGGCGGAACATTTGGTACGTCTACGCCACCGACCTCAACAACGTGCCGCTGCACCCGACGTACTACATGATGTTCAACGAGGTGTGGAAGGAACAGGCCTAGTCGATTCAACACCAGGGCCTGCCGCTTGAAGGTCAACCACTGAACCAAGGGATTGAGGTCGCGCATGGGCGGCCCATGTTCAGGCCGCCCATCTCGACCTCGACCCTAGCCCCTACCTCCGAGTAGGTTCGGTCTGGGCCACCCGCAAAAGGAGTACCCCCATGGCGAAATTCATCATCCGCCGGCTGCTACTGATGCTGCTGACCATGCTCTTCGTCTCCATCGCCGTCTTCCTCATCACTGAGGCAGCACCAGGCAACGTGGCCCGCAACGTCCTGGGCATCCACATAACCCCCGAGCAGGAAGCGTCATTCTTGAACCAGCAAGGGCTGGACGAGCCCTTCTACGTACGCTACTTCAATTGGCTCGCGGGCACGGACTGGCGGGCCAGCGCCAAAGTGGGGATGGACGTCAGGCAGATCACCACTGAGGATGGCTTCCGCGAATGGTGGGCTGTGCAGGATGACGGGTCACTGACAAGGTGGGAGATGACTGGCGAGGACCTCATCGCTCAGAACCGTCAGCCTGACGGAAGCGTCGTTGAGCAGGTCGACAACGAGCGATGGAGCGTCAAGGATCCTGCCGTCGAGATAGAGCGGCTCGAGGCCTACCGCGCGGAGTTGGTAGATAACGCGCAGGTGGCTGACGAGGACCGTCGGGCCGTTCTCGAGAAGCTGGATGAGATTCTGCGAATCCTGTCCGACGAGGAGGAGTCCCAGGAAACTCTGGCGTCAGCGCTGGAAGGTCCAGAGAGCGCCTTGGAGGGGATGGTCGATGAGGAGGCGCTGCACAAGAAGTCCGTCTTCAGGGAGATGGCCGAGGACGTGGAGAGAGAGAGCGATCTGGTGCAGGTCCTCGCTGCTCGGGAGAGACTGTCCGGCACGGAGGCCGGCCAGCTGGGCCAGTCTGACCTTCAGTCGATGGCCCGACAGCTCAACCGCGCTGCTGAGACGCTCGAGGGGTTGAACCCGACACTGGTCGAGCGCCTCCAGAAAGCAGCCGCGGCTCTCGAGGATGGCGATATCGCGGCGGCCCGTGAGACACTGGACGCCGCAGCGAAAGCCCTTGACCAACTGATCGGTTCTCTGGGAAGCTTCCTCTATGCGCTGCAGTCTGACGATTACGAGCCGGCCGTGGGAGTCCTGGAGGATCTGTCTGATCCCTCGCAGACTCCCCTCGATGCAGCGCGCCTGACCGTCCTGCCAGGCGTCCTGGAGGCAATCGGTGAAGCCCTCGAGGATGACGCTCTAGGACTGGCTGAACCGCTCCTACAGGCTGTGGATGACTTGCGGGCCGGTAACACGGCCGATGCACGGCAAAGCCTTAGCGCGGCAGCCACCGTTCTGGCGGAGACGGGACGCGCCATCGTGCGCAGCGAAGCCGCCCAGGGCGCCCGCGTGGGCCGAGTATTCTGGGGAATCGACACGAAGAATCACGCCGTCCAGTGGGAAAAGGGGACTGGCCAAGTCGTCTGGCGATTGGTGCCCGGATCTGGCTGGCTTGCCACCACGGGTGGTCCGGTCGAGTACATCCCGCTACAGAAGGGACTGATCCGGGGCGATCCAGGCCTATCCCTGCGGACAGGTCGACCGGTCGCCGATCTCCTGTTCACGCGGCTGCGGAATTCGCTTGTGCTCGCCGGAATTGCCTTCGTCATCGTGATGCCGTTGGCGCTCGTTCTGGGGCTGATAGCCGGCCTGAATCAAGGGAAAGCCATAGACCGTATTCTCTCCATCGGCGGGATGATGTTCTCCGTGACGCCGCAGTTTGTCACGGGCATATTCCTCATCCTGATCTTCGCCTTCTGGCTGGATCTCGTCCCCGGGGCGACCGTGTTCGGGGAGCAGGCACCCTGGCAGAGGCCCGAGATGCTCATCCTCCCTGTGGCCACGTTGACCCTGATCGAGCTCGGTTACGTGCTTCGCATCACGCGAGCCAGCATGGCGGACGTCATGAGGGAACCCTACATCCGCACAGCCTATCTCAAAGGGCTACCACACTGGAGGGTCGTGTTCAGGCACGCAGTACGAAACGCCCTTATGGCGCCCATCACAGTCATCATGCTGCACGTCAACTGGCTACTCGGAGGCATCGTCGTCGTCGAGGTGATCTTCGGCTATCCCGGTCTGGGCAGCTACATCCTCCAGTCAGCGTTGTTCAAGGATTTCAACGCCATTGAGGGCGGGGCCATAATTCTGGTGGCGGTGGCCGTGAGCACACAGCTCCTGGCCGACATACTGTACACCTTCCTGAACCCTCGCATCAGGTTTGGATAGTGAAGGTTCTCCCCGTATGATTGGAATCCAGACTGGCCACTTTGCGTCCAAAGGAGAGAACGATGGCAGTAAGTGAACAGACGATGCCCAAGCCGAGCGCGCAACAGTCGCGGTTGCAGCGCATCTGGGCAAGCTTGTCGATCATCCTGGAGTCCAGGATTGCCGTCGCTGGCCTGGTGATCATCCTATTCTGGATCTTCGTGGCAAT
>JASFVD010000157.1:0-5917 GCA_050050015.1 Anaerolineae bacterium
AGTGCGACGCTCTCCCCGGGCGCGATGTGCAGGTTGAAGTCCTTCAGCACCCGCTCGTTCTCTGTGTAGCGGAAATACACGTCCTGGAAGCAGATCTCGCCCTCCAATCTGCCTAGAGGCCGATTCGCGGTCTGCTGCACCGAGGGTTCGGCGTCGATCAAGGCGAAGATGCGCTCGGACGCCGAGAGCCCACCTTGGAACTGGCTCCAGAAAGCGGCGACGTTGATCAGCGGGAACCAGAAGCGGTCCACGCTCCGTAGGAACAAGTACCAGTTCCCGATGGAGACCTCTCCATTGACGGCGGACAGCCCGCCCCAGTAGACGAGAATCGCCGTGCCTATGCCCGAAAGTGCGTTGAGCACCGGGAAAACCATCGACAGAGTGAATCCACGCCGCAGGTTGACGCGGAATGAGTGTTCGTTCACGTCGCGGAACTCTCGATAGATTGACTCCTCCTGGCGGAAGATCTTGGCCACGCCGATGCCGGTCACTGCCTCCCGGATGGCGGCGTTAACCTCGGCCAAGACCTGGAAGCCCGCCCTTGTAACTCGGCGGGCAATCCGCCGGAAACCCATCGCTAGAAGGAGGACCACAGGGGACATCCCCAAGACCATCATGCTGAGCCGCCACGACATCTGGAACAGTCTGACGAGCAGTATGGCCACCAGCGTCAGCTGGCTTAGCAGATCAGTGACGAGCTGTACGACGTTGGCGAACTCCTCGCTATCGGAGGTGATCCGACTGATGATTCGTCCGGAGCGGAACTCGTCGAAGAACGACATATCGTGCTTGACCACGGCGTCGAAGGCGTCGCGGCGGAGAGCTGTCACAACGTCGCCGATCATGCGTGCCGTCATCCGTCTCCGCAACCAGTTACCGGCCCAGTTGAGCACGCCTGTCAGCACTACGGCGGCCCCGAGACCGACGACCGGTCCCAGCGTCGTCGATTCTGCGTCCCGAAGCAAGGCATCTATTCCCCGAGATATGATGAATAGCTGCTCCGCCCCGTTGAATGCGATGACCACGATCACCGCCGCGACCACCACGACTCGTCCTTTGTGCGGTGCAAAATACCGCGCGATCCGGCGCAGTAGCTCCCGGTCGCTGTACTCGCGGTCGTAGGCTTCTCTGTCTAGGCCGTGAAAGAGGGACATGGTGGCTAAGCCTCGTATCTGGTGAAGATCGTGCGGTAGGCTGGGGATGCCTCCATCAGTTCCTCGTGCGTGCCCACCGCCGCCACGGTTCCCTTCCGCATCACGATGATCAGGTCAGCCCAACGGATCTGTGACAATCGGTGCGTGATCAGGACAGTCGTGCGTCCCTCGGCGGCTCGTTCGATGGCACGCTGAATGCGATCCTCCGTGTCGCTGTCGATGGCGCTGGTAGCGTCGTCCAGGATCAGGATGGCTGGTTCAGTCAGAAAGGCTCGGGCAATGGCCAATCGCTGTCGCTGACCGCCAGACAGGGTCGTTCCGCGCTCGCCGATCACCGTGTCGTAATCATCCTCGAAGCGGCTGATGAACCCGTGAGCCTGCGCTGCTCGCGCTGCGTTTTCGATGGCCTGTCGGTCTGCGGCGGGGCAGCCGAAGGAGATGTTCTGCGCTATGGAGCGCGAGAAAAGGAAGATGTCCTGCTCAATGGTCGAGATCTGCCGTCGGAGGGCCTCCAGATTCCAGTCGCGCACGTCGACTCCGTCGATCATTACGCGACCGTCGTCGGCATCGTAAATGCGGGTGATCAGTTTCGCCACTGTGCTCTTCCCTGAACCGGTCTGGCCTACAATTGCCACGGTCTGCCCAGGATCGACGTGAAAGCTTACGTTCTCCAAGGCCACACGCCCGTTCTCAAGGCCGCATGACTCGTCTGGGGGGCTGTAGCAGAACGTCACATCCTCGAAGGCAATCTCACCCTCCATCGATGCCTCGTATCCTTCTGCGTTCAGATCGAGCTCCGTCTCGAAGGTGATGAGCTCTAGGATGCGACGTGCGCTGGCGATACCTGACGACACGCGAGAATAGGCGAACTGGGCGGCGAAGGTTGGAAAGCCAAACAGCAGCAACAGGCCATTGAACGAGACCACGCCGTCCAAACCAATTGCACCGGCGCGGAAGAGCAGCAAGCTGTGGAAGAAGCCAACGCCCTGCACGAGCCCGAGGAGAAGTAGAGGAATGAACCGTGCCTCTACGTCACCCTGCCTGACGTACGCGTCGCGCCAGCTCGTCACGTCGTCCGAGAAGCGGCTGCTCTCGAAATCTTCCTGCGCTGCGCCTTTGACCGTCTCTATGCCGTCGATGGCCTCGACCAGCGTCGTGTTGACTGCGCTGAACTCCTCGCGGACACGCTCCGTTGCCGGCCGCAGCTGTCGCAAGTAGTTGCGCACGGCGAAGACGTACGCCAGCAAGTATAGTATGGGCGTGGCGATCAATTGCGCGTGGATCGACGGACTGACGATGAGGGGCATCAGAAGGAAGTTGGCCGAGCCGATGACCAGATTGATTCCCGGGTTGAACATCAAGTTGATCTGACGCACGTCATTGGTCGCTCGAGCCATCAAATCGCCTGTGGGCTGGGCGTCATGAAATGACATGCTTTTGCCGATGAGGCTGGCGTATAGCTCTTCACGAATATCCCGCTCCAGCCGCTGACCAAGCATCTCGCTCGACCAGTTGCGCGCGAGCTGAAGAATGAGTCCTCGAATTAGCTGTGATCCGGCGACGAGGGCTGCTGCGGCCGTCAACCCTCGCACGTCCGCCGGGCTAGCCGTGGCGGCACTGACTGCGCGTCCGATGAAGAGCTGCATGGCGGCCGCCAATGCCGCATTTCCGGCAGCACCAATCAGCATGCCAGCGACGAATACCTTGTGTCGCCTGACGTGTGACAAGATCCAGCGCACGGGCCCGCTGCGATTGGACTCCCAAGCTCTTGAGACCTCAAACTCGCTGATACTCATGGGCTGGCACACATAGAAAGGGCCACCTTCGCGCGGCAGAGGTGGCCCGTGCTCTGTCGTAACACATTCTGACCTGCCCCACAGTGTATCGACATAGACTGGGTCCGTCAAGAGACGCGGAAAGGACCCCTATTCGGAGTTGCCCGTGTACGCCTGTACCTCGAGGTAGATAACCTTCGGCTGGAAATCGGTCGTCACGAACGTGAAGTAGTCCTGGTAGCTGTACGTAGGAGCGGGGTAGCGGAAAGCCCACATTGCCACGGATTCGCACCAGGGCCAGTATTCCTGTGCCCACTCAAAGGCGCCGATGGTGTACTCGATGCGTTGCGCTGGGCTGACGGCTCCGGTCCAACGCGGATGATCGTTCCATCCCGCCTCGGTGACGTAGATTGGCTTGTCTGCGTCGCCATACCTGTCCATGATGTTGCGCAGCAATTCCACGCGGCGGAAGTTGATGGCGTCGGGGGCTGGGGGGGCCTCCGGAGGAGAGGTGTGGCCATACGCGTGAGCAGCAAGAGCATCGAACGTGGCAGCTGCCCCCGCTTCATACATCCGCTCGAGATAGATCAGGTCACTCATCCCAGTCGTGCTCTCTTCGGGCTCCAGCGTTGGGGCCAGCGCGCCCGCCATGACGACCACGTCTGGGTTGGCCGTGTGAGCGCGGGCGTAGACTTCGTTCAGCAGTTTTGCATATCCCTCCGGGCTCACCGGGCGATAACCCCATTCGAAGCTTAGGTTAGGCTCGTTCCATATGACGATGTGGTGCACGCGACCTCGATACCGGTCGACGAACTGAGCCACGAAGTCGGCAAATTCGTCATAGTGCTCCTCGTCCAGGTAAGTCAGCGTGGTCTCCCTTTCCGGCTCCTTGCCCTCATCCGCCGACCCCTGAGGCCGCGCCCAATCCGGCACCCAGCCAAGGCGGGCGATCACGGTCAGCCCCTGATTCTTGGCATACCTGATCACGGTGTCGCTGTGACTCCAGTTGAACGCGCCCTCCGCGGGTTCTATGTAGGGCCAGGGGAAGTATTCGACGATCCATGGTGTGCCCATCTTGCGCACCATCCGAAGTGAGCGCTGGATCTTCCAGACCTCCACTTCGTCGGTAAGGCGTGTATGCACCCCGGCGACGGAGTTGGTCGTGGTCACCCGCTGGGGCGGATCCGGGACGACGAGCACGTGCGGAGCCCGGATGGCCCAAAGGACGAAGAGAGCGAGGAGCAAGCGGACGAGATCACGGACCTCGACCCTCCGCAGTAGGCGGATTGCCCGGGCGCGGAGGTCAGCCCAGAGAGCTTGTAGGTCGTGTCGAAGCCTAGCCAGAGAAATCGGATCCTTGTGTAGCATATACGAAAAGAGAGGGAAGCTATGCTTCCCTCTCGGCACACTAGTAGCTCCTCGGGCAGGATTTGAACCTGCAGCCTACCGGTTAACAGCCGGCCGCTCTACCGTTGAGCTACCGAGGATCGTATCACGGAGATATTATACTCTGAAGGAGACCCGTGTCAAGTTCGGTCCTTCTGTGGGCCTTCTGTGGGGGCCACCCGCGAGGAGCGTCCTTCAGTCTCCGGATCTTACCGCGATCCATCCCCTCGGGCTGATGTGTACAGGATGACGCACCTCGCCGATCCGCCTGAGCATGGGAGCCTCTGCTCAGAGATGGGCGTATAGCCCCCATCCTACCCTGTTTGCCTCACAGAGGTGCGGTGGTATAGTGAAGGATGTCACCTTGGTCAGGACGCTGTCCGCGGACTTGGCCAACAATATTGGAATGTCCGGGGACTCATGGCGCTGTCACTCGATCGACAGGAAAGATATCGTCGTCGGTACGCGGCGATGCGCTCCGACTGGAAGCCCGCTAGTCACGTCTATCGGGATCTGGTGGGCGCCTCCCTATTCCCGGGCGCTCGCGTCCTGGACCTGGGCTGCGGGCGCGGGGGCGTCGTGGAGCAGCTCCAGGGAAGCGACGCGCTCATGACCGGAGTGGATCCTGACCTTCGTTCCCTCCGCGAGAATCGGGCGCCGAATCTTGCGCTGACGTGTGGATTCGCCGAGGCACTTCCCTACCACAATGCGGTGTTCGACCTCGTGTGCTCTTCGTGGGTGCTTGAGCACCTTAGAAGACCAGGCCGATTACTTGCTGAGGTGGCTCGAGTGCTTGGGCCCGAGGGTCGATTTGTCTTCCTCACGCCCAACGTGCGTCATCCTCTGCTTAGGCTCAATAAGGGGCTCCGGTGGACGCAGGGTGAGCTGGTGGACCGGCTATACGGTCGCGAGTGGGACGACATCTTCCCCACGTTCTACCGGGCGAACAGCCCAGGGAGGATCGAGCACCTGGCACGGGAAGCCGGCTTTGAGAGCGTGTCGATCCGTTGCGTCGACGATCCGACCTATCTGGCCTTCAATGAGCTGCTGTTCCGCATTGCCTGTCTCCTGGGGCGGCTTACACCCGGGCCGATGCGCGTGCATTTGGTGGGCGTGTGTGCTGCGACGTGAGAATGGCGTCTGGGCAAGGTTGGGGCGACGAGTTCGCCGCCTTTGGCGATGCCTCGACGTCTCGCACTGAGGGCGCTTCCCGCTGCGCCCTGTGGGTTACTAGGCTGCTTGCCTCGGCCATGCCATCGCGCTAGAATGAGCCGGCAAGGAGTCACACGTAGGCATTCCTTGGTTCCTTCGCGAGTGCTATGATTGAGATTGCCCAGCATATCGAGACTCAGGTTGATTCCCTGCCGCACAGGCCGGGTGTCTACTTGATGCACGATGTCGACGGGGACGTGATCTACGTGGGTAAGGCCGTCGATCTCGGCAGCCGCGTGCGCTCGTATTTCCATACCTCGGCCCAGGAGCACCCCAAGACCCGCGCCCTGGTAGCGGAGATTGATGATCTGGAGTTCATCGTCACCGACTCGGAACTTGAGGCCTTGATCCTCGAGGCGAATCTCATCAAGGAGCACCGCCCTCGCTACA
>JASFVD010000158.1:0-5887 GCA_050050015.1 Anaerolineae bacterium
GCGATGCACTCAGTCTTCAGCGTGATATCAGGCAGCGGGGAACTACTGTGGTGGGGGTTACTGGGAACGACCGCCAGTCCTCGTAGCCAGATGGAGCGGCCTCGAGGACTGGCATCCTCGGTCAGGGGCTCGGCCGGGCTATTCGGGAAGATCGGGGTAGAAGTCGATGACGCGCGTCCCGTCGGTCAAGTAGGTCTCGGCGGCTGCCCGGCCCTTGGCAGCCTCGGGCTTGAACGGCGCGGCGCCAGCCTGCGAGATCGCCTCCTCTAGGCCTTCCAGGGAAACGGCCAGCCCGAGGACCGCACGAGATTCACCGAAGGTGTAGCGGACTTCCGGTCCGGTGGCCCACGCCGCTTCCTCGGTATTCCAGACCAGCGAGTATGGCTCGTAGGCTTCCGTTTCCGCGTTGTAGGTGACACCTATGGCGACCTCGTCTCCCAGGTCGGGGTTTATGCGCCGACTTCCGACCGCCCGTCCGGTTTCAGTGCTACCGTCCGTGTCGATGACGAACAGCCAGTTCATGTAGCCAGGCGGCGGATCTGGTACGCCGTCGCGCAGGGACATCCAGAAGAAGGCCTCACCGTCCTCGATCCAACCCTCTAAGTCCGCGGGCAGGTCATCCGTGGGACGGAACGACGCTCCCGAGTCGGGGCTGATGCTCGCGGCAACAATATCAACCCCTGCTGGGGGTGACTCCACGACCGCGCCCGTATCGTACTCGCCAACGTCGCCCTCCGGGTCCTGACTGCTGGGTGAGGACTCCGCCGGCTGTGTCGGCTCCGAAGTCTCCGCCGGTTGCTGGGTTGGCGTCGGAGGGACAGTGGGCAGAGGGGTGGCCGTGGGCGTCGGTGTGCAGGCAGTGACGTGCACGATGGCCCCAGCGGCTTGCCCCGTCTCGTCGCGCGTGGCTGAGACAGTGTAATCTCCCGCAAGCTCCCCAGCCGTGAACACGCCTTCCTCGCTGATTGTGCCTCCATCAGCCTCCCAAGTGACTTCCAGGTCATCCGTGACGGCGAACTGTTGTTGGTCACCCGGGCAGAGACTCACCTCGGGTGGAGTTACGGAGAGGGGCGGACCAGTCTGAGTGGGCAGACCGCCGCAGGCTCGCAAGATGGCAACGGCCGCCAGAATGGCGATGGCGAGCAACAGAATGATGGTGAACCAGAAAAGGATGATACGTGCTCTATCGTTCAATGGCATATGACCTCCTCAACGAAAAAGGGAACGCAAGGGGCAAGCTACGAGACAGAAGTCGTCCATACCAGCTGTCCTCTCTTGATGTAGATATGTTCGGTGCTGCTGCCGCGGCCCCGTCGTCGGCCACACCATGCTAGATAGCCTTCTCAAACCGAAATCTCGCCACGCGCTCGGTGCTCGGTTCCACCTTGGCACTTTCCGCCACCCGCCTCCCGCACACCCAGAGAATCTCGTCGGCTGCCACCAGCAACGGCACGTGGTCGCGCCAAGCCTCTGGAATCTTGACATTGATCATCAGATCACTTATCTGCACGTGGTGTCCTTGCATGCCAAGTGGCTGGAAGGTGTCACTTTCTTGACGGGATCGCAGCCGGAGAGGCTCCGCGAAAGCCTGGGCATCGAAAAACGCCGTCCAAGGATGATCTCGCGCCGTGACCTTTGCCATCGACCACTGCTCCAGGATCTCAGTCTCCAGCATCCAGTTCGTCTCTGGGAGTGGCGTGCTCCCGGGAACTGGCACCGGCAGAGACGTTTCCGTCCAAAGGAGAGGCTCGTCGGGCGGCGGACCGGCTTGACCGGCAGCGCCAATGGTCAGTGTCTGGTAGCCGACCGTGAGTGCTAGGCCCATGGGCAGGGTGGATGCCTTGCCCGTCTCGCCCTCGAGCGCCACCTTCCGGGCGTTCTCGACGTGAACGAAGGTGACGTCGCGGAGGCTCTCGCGTAGTCGGTACGTGGCGTGCCGCAGAGTGGCGCGCTGAAGCGAGACAGGGAGAGCCTGCCAGGTCGCCTGGTCGAAGACGATGGCGTCCTCGCGCTCTTCGCAAACGACTTGGTCCCACGCCTCCTGCCTGAGGTTGACGAGGACCTCGAAGTCGGCTGCCGCAACGTCAGCCATGTGACATAACCGCTCGCGAATCCTCGGGTTGTAGGTCTCCAGTTGCGGCATCAGCTCGTGACGCAGGCGGTTCCGGAAATAAGTGGTGTCAAGGTTGGAGCGGTCGAAGCGCGGTTCGAGATTGTGGTTGGCACAGTAGCGCTCGATATGCGGCCGCCGGACGGCCAGAAGGGGCCTGATAATACACGGCGTGCTTGACGTCTCGCCTAGGTTGTCCCGTCTGCCCTCCCTATGCTCAGTGCTGTTGTCGTCTCCCCCGTCATCGCCCCTGAACGGTGTCAAGAGTCGGTAATCTGTAATCGGCGTGCGTGGAAGCATCCCGCGCAGGCCGGCGAGGCCAGATCCGCGAATAACGTGCATCAATACCGTCTCAGCTTGGTCGTCGGCGTTGTGGCCGACAGCGATGTTTCTCGCGCCGATGCGTCGTGCCACCTGGGCCAAGAACGCGTAGCGCGCTCGCCGGGCTGCCTCCTCGAATGCCAGCCCATGTTCTTCGGCCAGTCCTGGGACGTCACGCTCTCCGACAGTCACCGGGAGATCCCACTCTGCCGCTGTCCGTCTCACAAACTCCGCGTCGGCTTGCGATGCTTCTCCGCGCGCACCATGATCTAGATGGGCCACATGGAGGTGCATGCCATACGGTTTGCGTAGTCGTGTCAGGACGTGGAGCAGGCAGAGCGAATCTGGGCCGCCTGACAGGCCGACAACCAGCCGATCGCCGCGCTCAAGGAGTTCGTACTCCTCGACAGCGTCCCGGACTTGATGGAAGACGTCGCTCAACGGCTAGATCGCCTTGTAGACTTTGTCGCCAGGTCGGGCTCGCGACGTTAGTTTGATGCCTATCTCGTCCCCCGAGCCGGCCTCGCTCACGTCTTCGTTGTCCAGCTGCATCGACGCCACCTCTTGTTCCAGGTCGGTGGTGTGGCCAACGATGTGGATGCGGTCGCCTAGGGCCAGATCGCCGCTCAATTGGACTCCGGCGACGCCGATCCTGCCGAACCAATGACTCACTTCGCCAATCAGTTCCTCTGGCATCATCTTCTCCTTTCAAGGCTGGGAGATCCAGGACTTGGTGAGGGCTCATGAACCCGTCTCAGAGGACGAGTTGCGAAATGGGGAAGAGGCAGGCTCATATTTCCACCAGCATCGGTGAGTATCTATGAGCCGGAGCCCATCTGAAAGCGCAGGTAGGCTTCCATAAATTCGTTCAGCTGTCCGTCAAGCACAGCCTCCGAGTTGCCGGACTCAAGGCCAGTGCGGTGATCCTTGACCATATGATAAGGGTGAAGCACGTAGGATCGGATCTGGTTGCCCCAACGAGCCTCGATGTGCTCGCCCTTCAGTTCGTCGATCTCCTCCTGCTGTTTCTCTTCCTCGAGCTGCACCAGCCGGGCGCGAAGGACGCGCATGGCCGTCTCCTTGTTCTGTGCCTGGGAGCGCTCGTTCTGGCAGGACACGCTGATGTCCGTTGGTAGGTGCGTAATGCGTACCGCCGTCTCGTTCTTCTGCATATGCTGCCCCCCGGCCGACGAAGCCCGGAAGGTCTCAATCTCTAGATCGTTCGGGTCGATGGTCACGGAGACGTCCTCCGCGATGTCGGGCCAAACCTCGACCAGAGCAAAAGAGGTGTGTCGCCGGTGTGCCGCGTCGAAAGGAGAGAGCCGAACCAGGCGATGGACACCGCGCTCAGATCGGAGATTGCCGTAGGCGTAGGACCCAGCGATGGTCACGGTCACCCGTTTGATGCCCGCCTCGTCGCCGTAGAGCCGATCCACGATCTCGGTGGCGTATCCATTGCTCTCCGCCCATCGAAGATACATCCGCAACATCATCTCTGTCCAGTCCTGGGAGTCAGTCCCACCGGCTCCAGCGTGGAGCGAGAGGATCGCATCCTCTCGATCACGACTCCCTGAGAAGAGCAACAGGAACTCCAGTCGATCTATCTGGCGCTCCAGTGTCTCTGTTTCCGTTTCCAGCTCGTCCTGCAGACTCTCGTCCTCCAGCGAGGCAAGCTCCAGCGTGTCCCGCACTCGCTGCGACAGGTTGTTCCATCGCTCTACTTCATCCTTAAGACCGGAAAGTCGCTGCATGGCCTTACGCGCCTGCCCAGGCACATCCCAGAAGTCCGGCGCGCTGGCGCGCTTCTCCAGTTTGGCTATCTGCTTCTCTTTCCCATCGAGGTCAAAGATGCCCCCGGATATTCTCGAGTTTCGCCTCCAGGGTTGTCAGTCGTTCTTTCAGTTCTTCCATCCATGCTCCTCTAGGTGTTGTCTGCGATTGCCCACTGCCATCAGTCAAACAGAGCGTCGATGAACGCGTCGGGGTCGAAGGGTGCCAGGTCGTCCAGTCCCTCCCCGGTGCCCACGAATCGTATTGGCAGCCCCAGGTCTCGAGCGATAGCGAAGACCATACCGCCCTTGGCCGTGCTGTCAAGTTTGGCGAGCACAACTCCGCTAACGTCAACGGCCTCCTGAAAGTGCCGGGCCTGCGATAGCGCATTCTGTCCCGTTGTGGCATCCACCACGAGGAGCGTCTCGTGGGGAGCACCCTCGACATTCTTCTCAGTGACCTTGTGCACCTTCTCCAACTCGGACATCAGGTTGTACTGGGTGTGCAAACGACCGGCTGTATCGACGATCACCATATCCTTGTGTCGTGAGCGAGCGGCTTGCAGCGCGTCAAACACGACCGCTCCTGGATCTCCGCCTTGTGGTCCCTTGACGATGTCCACACCCACGCGCTTTGCCCAGATATCCAGCTGCTCCACAGCCGCGGCCCGGTAGGTATCTGCGGCCGCCAGCAGCACATCACGACTCTGGCGCTGCCAGCGGTGGGCCAGCTTCGCGATACTTGTCGTCTTGCCCGACCCGTTCACACCGACGACCAGCACTACGTCCCGTTCCCGACCTCCCACGTTGAGGGGAGACGCATCGGGAAGCAGGGCACGAAGCTCCTCGCGCAAAGCTCTCTGCAGCTCCGCGGCCTCCAGAATCGCCTCGTCACGGGCTCGCTTGCGCAGCCGATCCACCAGGTACATCGTCGTTCCGACCCCGACGTCTGCCCGGACGAGCAGCTCCTCCAGCTTGTCCCAGGTCTCACTGGTAACCTCGCTGGTGCCGAGCAGCCCGGCGACCTGGCTGAAAACCGCGTTGCGGGTCCGGGTCAGACTCTCTCGTATTGATCTGGCGAATCCCTTGACCATAGTCCCTCGAACAGCCGACCATCTTCTCGACCTCGAGCAGCGCACCCCGAGCGGCCTTCAGCTTCCGGCCGTTCCGCAACGCTTCCTCAACGTGCACAGTGGGCGGATTCAGGCGGCGCTTGGTGGTGTCTCGCCGTCTGACTTGGTTGGCGTCGACAGCTTTCGATTATACCGCAAAGGCATGACTTGAGCAACGCAAAGGAGCGCCGGGCCACACCCGGTTGACATGACGAGGCATCTCGGATACCATTAGATGTGGCCTCAGAAGGGTGAGCTGCAGAGATACCTGCGGTTAGCGCTGGGTGAACGGGGCCTCGCACAAGAGGTTCTGTGCCCATCGGGGAAGTTGTGACGGTCCCCTCAATCTGCTCGGGGCGTGGCAAGGATTTCTTTCTCGCTTCAGGGTTTGCACAGGAGGTATCAAGGCAATGGCGAAGCAGGACAGCGTACGAGTGGCAATCATTGGAGTTGGAAACTGCGCCTCGGCTCTGGTGCAGGGGGTGTACTTCTACAAGGATGCTCCGAACGATGCCTTCGTACCGGGTTTGATGCACGTCAATCTTGGCGGCTATCACGTGCGCGACATCGAGTTC
>JASFVD010000159.1:0-5877 GCA_050050015.1 Anaerolineae bacterium
GCCCGGCGGAGTTCCTCAGCGCTCTAGCGGCACGGTAGCATTGCCGACCACGGCGGGGAGGGGAGCGAGGTTCTGATCTTGCTCCCCTCTTTCAGCGAAGCACCCATCTGCCAATTGCCCCTCGGCCCACAGCGCGCCAAGTGGGCAGAGATCTTGGTCGGGCCGGAAACATTCGAAGCGTCCCCCGATTAGCGCGACCTCATGAGCTGAGTGGATTTGTCTGCACTACGCCTTCATCAAGTCTTCACCAAATCTTCATAGTAGCCTGGTACACTGTCGGCGTCGATAGGGTTGGAAGGGAACAAGACACACGTCCTGCCTATCTTAGCTTGTGTTGCGTGTGGATTACTAGGATGATCAAGTGCAAGGTCCTGATTGCTGATAGTGACAGGGAGCCCCTGGCGTCAGTGCGGTGCCACCTGGAGAAGGATGGCTATCAGCTGTTCCCCGCACGCAATGGCCCCGAGGCGCTCAGCCTGATTCGTCGCGGACGGGCAGATGTCCTCGTGGTAGATCAGTCCTGGTTGGAGGAGGGCGGCCTTGACCTCGGTAGCGTCTTGCGGGCCGAGACACCAATCATCATCCTCAGCGGCGAGGTCGTCGATGAGGAAATGAGCCTCGATACGGCGTCTGAGATGGCTGATCACGCCGTGAAGCCTGTCGATCCCTGCGAAGTGCTGTCCGCGGTGCGGGCGGTGCTGAGGAGGGTCGGCAAAACAGTCTATGAAGGACCCGAGGAGATGCGTTGCGCTGACATCGTGATCGACCGACGCTGCCACGAAGTGCACGTGCGCGGTGAGGAAGTGCATCTCGCTCCAACAGAGCTAAAGCTGCTGGAGGTATTGGTCGCGGAGCCAGGACGTGCCTTCACCCGCCTAGAGCTGTTGGGGCGGGTCTTCGGATACGACTATGAGGGCCTTGAGCGCACCGTGGACACCCACGTAAAGAACTTGCGCAAGAAGATCGAGCCGAATCCCGGGGACCCGGCATATGTCGAGACCGTGTACGGTGTCGGCTACAGATTCACGACGGCGAGGGACGCTGGGCAGTTGCCCGTGCGTAAGTCGTCAAGTGGGAACACCGTGGTCGATAGCACTCAGACAGGAGATGAAAGATGGAGAGACCCAGAATCTGGATCGTTGTCATCATAGCGGCTGTGTTGGTGATCGGAGGACTCTACTCTGCCTACATGACCTACCGTGGGGTTCAGGCCCAGGAGCCGCCGAAGCCGACGATGGAGACGGGGACGGTAACGCAAGGCGACATCGTGATCACGGTGGATGGCAGCGGGGAGCTCATCCCGGCCAGCGAGCTGGAGCTCTGCTTCCGCGCCAGCGGCGTGTTGGACGAGGTGCTGGTGGAGACCGGCGACCGGGTGGCGGAAGATGACGTCTTGGCCCGGCTAGAGACGGATGATCTGGAGCGAGCCGTGGCTGAGGCTGACGTACAGCTTCAGATCGCCCAGCTTGAGCTGGCTGACGTCAGGGAGGGCCCCAGCGAGGCTGAGCTGGCCGATGCCGAGGTCCGGGTGCGGGACGCACAGACGCAGCTGAGCTTGGCGTATGACGCCTACCAGGACGCGACCGATGACAGCACGGACGACGCCGTCGAATCCGCCAAGGTGATGTACGACTGGTGGGTCGGCTATTATCAGTCACAGAAGGCCAAGTATGAGGAAGGGAACCTGAGCCGGACGAAACACGACTACGCGATGGCGGCTATGATCGAGGCCGAAGAGGCGTGGGAAAGGGCGAAGAACGAAGCTGAGATCGATGAGGTTCAAGCTTTGAAGAGCGTGGAGCAGGCTCAGAACGCCTTGCTCCAGGCAGAGGAGGATCTGGAGCTCCTGCGGAGCGAGCCGCTCACGGACACGCTGACGGAGGCGGAGCTGGCGGTGGACGAGGCGAACCTGGCGCTTGAAGAGGCTTGCTTGGATCTGGAGGCAGCTGAGCTCTACGCACCCTTTGATGGCACTGTAATGAGCGTGGATGCGGCGGTTGGTGAGCGCGTGGGCGTCAACGCGACCATTCTGACAGTCGCTGACCTGGAAGAGCCGCTGCTCCAATTCTGGCTGGAGGAATCAGATATGAGCCGCGTGGCGGTAGGCAATCAGGTCAACGTGACGTTTGAGGCCCTGCCGGACACGACGTGCACCGGCAAGCTGGTCAACGTGGATCCGGTCCTCGTGTCCGTGAGTGGCACGACGGCTGTCCAGGCCGAGGCGAGTCTCCATTTGGATGCGCAGAACATCACGCTGCTATCGGGGATGACGGCCGACGTGGAGGTGATCTCGGCCGAAGCTCGGAATGCCGTGATCGTCCCGATGGAGGCACTGAAGGAGACAGAGGAGGGTGGCTACGCCGTCACTGTCGTCAGATCCAGCGGTGAGATGGAGGATCGCCGGGTGGAGGTGGGGATTAAGGACGCCGTGAACGCCGAGATCCTGTCGGGCCTGGAGATGGGAGAGACGGTGCGGATTGATGGCTGAGTCCCAGGTCAAACTGAGGAGATAGCGTATGTTACGGAAGAGAGCATTTTGGATTGTGCTGTTGACGGTCCTCGTGCTGGCGGGTGGTGGATACGGCTATTATCGCTACGTCTACTTACCGGACCAAGAGCCGGAGGAGGCCTTGATGACCGCCGAGGTGGCTCGCGGTGACCTGATAATTTCGGTGGGTGGGAGTGGTGTCCTCTATCCGGCGGACGAGAGAGAGCTGAGCTTCGAGACCGAAAGCGGTGATGAGGTGGCGGGCTACGTCGAACAGGTGCTGGTGGAGGTTGGCGACCGTGTGAAGGAGGGCGACCTGCTGGCCCGACTGGAGGACGACGACCTGCAGTTCGCTGTCTTGAAGGCCTACATCGACCTGCGGTCGGCGGAGCTCGATCTGGCTGACGTCAGCGAGGCGGCGACAGAGGCCGAGTTGGCGGACGCCGAGGCAGCCCTGAGGACTGCCCAGCTCGCCCTCACGACGGCATGGCTCAAGTACGAGAACGCCCAGAAGTCCTCCAACGATGCCGACGTGCGAGACACGCACATCGCAGTGCAATACCACGCCGAGCAGACCCAGGAGATGGAGGCCACCGGCGCTGATGACGACGCGCTGGCAGAGGCTTGGACCGCCCGGCAGGAGGCGGAGGTCGCTTTCAACGTAGCTCTACACGAGGCCGAAGTGGAGGACCTGGAGGCGTGGAATCAGGTTGACCAAGCTCAGAACAGTGTCCTCCAAGCGGAGGATAGACTGGCGTCGCTTCAGAGTGGCCCGGATGAGAAGGCGGTGCTCCAAGCCGAACTGAGGGTGGATCGCGCTGAGCTGGCTTTGGAAGAGGCACACGACGATCTGGAGGCGGCTGAGTTGCGCGCGCCCTTCGACGGAGTCGTGGTGGACGTAGCGGCCATACCGGGCCAGCAGGTGGGCAACCAGCCAATCATCACCTTGGCCGATCTGGGTGACCCTCGGGTGCAGTTCTGGGTGGAGGAGTCGGATGCTGGTGGCGTGGCAGTGGGAAACCGAGTGGAGATCGAGTTCGAGGCGCTACCCGACGAGATATTCGAGGGTGAGGTCTTGAGGATAGACCCGGCGCTGATGACGGTTGACGGCACGCTAGCTGTGCAGGCCTGGGCAAGTCTTGAGCTCTCTTCGCAGTCGGTGAATCTACTCGGCGATATGAACGCCGACATCGAGGTCGTCGGCGTTGAGGCCCGGGACGTGGTTTTGGCGCCGGTGCAGGCCCTGCGTGAGATCGGCGAAGGACAGTATGCCGTCTTCGTTGTCGAAGCCGATGGGGAGCTCACAATTCGGCCGGTCGAGGTTGGGCTCCACAACGCTGTGAACGCTGAGATCATCTCCGGACTGACAGTTGGCGAGGTGGTCAGCCTGGGGGAGCGCTCGACCACATCACAAACGTCCGCGGAAGAGGAGAAGATGCCAGGGCCAGAACGCATGATGCCGGGCGCAGGCATATTCGGCGGTGGTCCCGGCCGGAGTGGCCCAGGGGGTGGGCCGTGACGCGGATAGAGGACGTTCAGGGAGCACACGGGACCCAGAACCGCGTCATCGAGACGAATGACCTGACCAAGGTCTACGGCAAGGGGAACGTCGCGGTTCACGCGTTGCGCGGGGTGAGTGTCGCGGTGGACCGAGGGGAGTTTGTGGCCATTATGGGCCCCTCTGGCTCCGGCAAGTCAACGCTGATGAACATCGTGGGTTGCCTGGACCGTCCAACAGATGGCACGTACCTACTGGAGGGCGAGGACGTCAGCGGGCTGAATAAGGACAAGCTAGCTAGCATCCGCAACCAGCGGGTCGGCTTTGTTTTCCAATCGTACAATCTACTGCCGCGCCTGACAGCGGTTAAGAACGTGCTGATGCCGCTCATGTACAACGGGCACCAGCCCCTATCGGACGAGGAGATGCGCGAGCGTGCCGTTGCTGCGCTGGAGGCGGTGGGGTTGGGGGACCGCGTAGATCATCGACCTAACGAGCTCTCTGGCGGCCAGCAGCAGCGGGTGGCCATCGCAAGGGCGCTGGTCAACGAGCCATCGCTCGTCCTGGCCGACGAGCCGACGGGCAACCTGGATACCGCGTCTGGCGAGGAGATCATGGCCCTACTCCACGAGCTGCACGACCAGGGCTCGACGATTGTGATGGTGACCCACTCGCCCAGCGACGCGTCCCACGCCGCGCGCATCATCGCGCTCCGTGATGGGCAGGTGATCGCTCATAACCTCGACGTGGGAAGTGCGGGGCAATTGGAGTCGGTCACCTCCGGGGAAGGGGTAGCACAATGAGCTTCTGGCGAACGGTCAAGGTCGCATGGGAAGGCCTGACGCTGAACAAGGCCCGTTCGTTCCTCACCACTCTGGGTGTCATCATCGGGGTGGCGGCGGTGATCGTGATGATGGCCGTCAGCGCCGGGGCAGAGGCGGAGATCGCGGACCAGATCAACGCCCTGGGGGCCAACCTGATCGTGGTGATGCCGTCGTTCCAGCAGGGCGGCGTGCGGGGTGGTCCTGGAGGCGGCATGCCGGGCTTTGAGTACCCGGACGAGCTGGAGGCCATTGAACAGGAGGTGGATCACATCAACGGTATCTCGGCTGAGCAGTCGACCATGCAAGAGGTTGAAGGGCAGGAGACGACCTTGTCCGACGTCTCCATCGTGGGTACGACGGCAGGCTTCCCCGCTGTTCGTGAGTACGAGGTGGCGCTGGGACGCTTTATCACCGATCAAGACAACGAGAGGGAGGAAGAGGTGGCTGTGCTGGGCTACAGCATTGCGCAGGAACTGTTCGGCGACCAGAGCCCGCTGGGCCAGAAGATCGAGATCGGCTCCGTGAACTTCCTGGTGACTGGCGTGATGGAGAAGAAGGGCGTAGTCGGCAACACGGACTACGATGCCCGCGTCTACATACCCCTGACCGTCGTCTTCGAGCGCTTCGAGGCACGGCGCTTCGGGGGCGATACCTTACGCACCATCCTCGTCTCGGCTGAGAGCAAAGAGGCGATGGATCAGGTGATGTCCGACATCACGACGGTGCTGGCCCGCGAGCACGAGGTGCCGGTGTCAGAGCCTGACTTCAATCTGATGACGCAGGAGAGCGTCATTGAAACCGCTGCATCGACCACCGAGGCCTTCCGCGACCTGCTGGGTTGGGTGGCGGGGGTCTCGTTGGTGGTAGGCGGCATCGGCATCATGAACATTATGCTGGTCAGTGTCACCGAGCGGACGCGGGAGATCGGCCTGCGGCAGGCCTTGGGGGCCCGTCCCAGGGACGTAAGGCTCCAATTCCTGCTCGAGGCCATTATTCTGAGTCTCATCGGCGGGCTCGTTGGCGTGCTGGCCGGCGTGGGTGGTTCCCGTCTGTTCGGTGAGCTGGGA
>JASFVD010000160.1:0-5869 GCA_050050015.1 Anaerolineae bacterium
GATCTCGGTCCACTCGTCGGGCGTTTGGGGCATGGGGATGGCGGGCGATGTGTCGACAACGATATAGTCGTACGATTGCTGGCGCACCTTCTTCCAGAAGCGCTTCGAGGTGCCAAACGTCACCCCACGCTCAACATACGTCCCCGGGGCCACGAGATCGATGCGCGCCTCCACGCGGACCGTGTTCCCCTCCAGCGCACCGGCCGCGATGTCCTCGCCGGACAGGACCGGCACCTGCCGCTCGGTCAGGAATCGGACCAGGTTCCCCTGATGCGGGTTGTCGTCGACGGCGAGCACCGAGTGTCCCTCATCGGCAAGAAGGGCCACCACGGCGCCCGCTGTCGTCGTCTTCCCCACGCCGCCCTTGGCGCTGACGACGACCACGAAGATGGACCTACCGCCAACCCGCCATCCGGTGGCCTCCGTCACCGCGTCGATCGTGGCCTGCGCGCCACGGGCTGGATTCACCAGCACAGCGCTTGGATTGATGGTCGCTGTTGCCTCGGCAATCCGCAGTGCGCTCTCGAGCCTCTCGTCCACGATGACCAGCTCGTAGTCGCCCGACTCGAGCACCGGCACCATGTACGGCTCCAGTCCCGCGCCGTCCAGGACGAAGCGGACGCCGTAGTCCACGATGAGACGCGTCCTTAACGCGTCCGGGAACCGCCCCAGCAGGACGACACGCCTCATGGTCCGCCCTCTCCCCAGTCGAAGCCCTCCGCCGTGAGGGCCATCTCGAAAACGGCCAGCGGCGGAAGGTCGGGGTTAGCCCGCTGGGAGATGGTCCAGAGGATGGCGCCGCTGTCAGGGATCTCGCCTGAGGGCTCCCCATGGCCGTCCTCCTGGGCGTCGGCCACGCGCCGCTTCAGCGCCTCAACTGCCGCGACTTGCTCCATGGTCAGCCCCAGCCACGCTCCTTCTTCCTCCTTCTGGAGGATCTCGACCCGGTCGGCGACGAGGATCAGCTCGTCCGCCTGCTCATCGACGATGGCGAGGGAAAGGAGCCCCTCGTGCGAGATCTCGCTCAGAACCGTCGGGGGGATGGAAAGGTGGTAGCCGTAGGTCCCCTGGGGCAGCGCCTCGCCCGAGGCATTGAAGCGGAAGCGATGGGGCGTGCTTACGGTCACGTGGGACGGGTGAGCCATCTCTCCCGCGCCCACCCTGTGGAGCGTCCAGGTCCCCACCAGGGCATCCTTGTCGGTCACAGCCGTGAACTGCCTGTCGACGGGGACGAAGACCCGCTCCAGATCATCGTCCGTGACGTGGTAGAACGGCGGCAGATCCCGCGCCCACTGCCACGACGGTTCCATCTTCACCTGCTGCGACCAGAGATAGATGGCCGCCACGACGCCGAGGGCGGCGATGGGCACCAGTACCAGCCTGATGCTCCTGGCCAGCGATATGGATCGAGTGACCTTCATGGATAACCTCCTATAGCGTGCTCAGTCTGGCCCAGGCTCGCTGGCCCTCCGTGAAGGGAGAACCGAGACCAGAAGTGCCCAGGCTCGCCCTCTGCGCCGCTTCGCCTCTGGGGCCGGTGCAGTCGGTCACGGCGTCGGGGTCAGCGTAATCTGCACGGTCACGGGCGGAACGGGCGTGGCCGTCTGCGGCAGTGCCGTCTCCGCCTCGAGTGCGGCCAACCGACGTACCTCCACGGGGATGCAGGCAAACAAGGGCGGGCATAGGTGAGCCTGCACGCCAACCTCAACCACAGGGCCGTAATAGGTCCGTCCGTCCACGGTCAGGCTGGCGCCCAGGGAGGGCGGGTTATGCACCACCAACACGGCATCCTTCCTTAGGTCCGCCGGCGACTCCTGCAGGAATCGCACGTTCTGGAGCTCCACCTCGAGCACGCGGTCGACGACGGCGCGGGCGTCCGCGGTGTCCACGTCCGGCGACCCAGCCCTCGCGGAGCGCAGCCCCGCCGTCGCCGCATCCTGCATCGTCCGATCGAGGGCTTCGTAGGAGGACAGGAGCGCTGCCGCATTCAAGAGGAAGACGAGTACGGCCAAGACGGCGCCCGCCCCGACTGCTGTGATGACGACCACCTGCCCCCTTCCGTGGGCACGCCTCCCGCGCCCCTTGCCACGATCCCTCCTCGACAGTTCCCGCCTCGCGTCCAGCGTCATGGCGTATACCCTCCTCGCCAGCAGAACAGGCAGGACTGGGCGCGCAGCGTGACATCGACCCTGAAGGAAAGGATGTGCACATTCGTGTCGTACTCGCTGGTCACGCGCACCAGGTCGCCGTAGTCACAAGTGCAGTGGGCCTCCGAGGTGCCGTCGCAGGTCATGGTCCCGTCCGGCTCGAGGGCGTCGACAGTGACGTCCATCATCGATGGATCGAGCCATCCAATGGCGCTGTTGTCCATCACAGTCTCCAGCTCCCCGCTCTCCGGATTGCCGCCCAGCCTGGCGGCGGCCTGCGCCACGTTGCCGTTGACCGTCTGGAGGAAGATGTGCTCGGAGAACAGCATCCCGAACTGGGCAGCGCCGATCAGCGCCAGGAGGACAATGGGGAGTGTCAACGCCGTCTCCATCAGCGCCTGCCCCTCATCTCTCCTACTTAGGTCGATGTCCCTGCCCACGTCGCCCTCCCCCCCCCACCCCTCAGCGGACTCGATACGCTGCCCAAGGGCACCGGAAAAGGCGCTCAGAGCCCTGGCCCCCCCGTACAGACCGATCACGCCGCCGGCAGCCCAGAGGCTTCCCTGCAATACAGGCTGTCCGCGGGAGAGCCACCCGGACGCCACCAGAACCACAGCCGCCGCACCGCGGAAAACCCCAGAGGTCGACCAGAGGAGCGGGACGGAGATCAGCATCAGGGCCGCTCGAAGGCCGTGCCTTCGCACCGCGATCATCTCCAGCACCATCGCCAGACAGAGGGCGGCGGGCTCAGAAGCAGCCCCCTTCCGTGCCAGTGGCCGTGCACCCTTCGCGGCGCGTGCGCGCTGGAGCGCCATCATCAGGATAGGCAGCGACGCTAACAGCACCCACGATGTCCAACCCGACAGCGATGCCCCTACCGCTATCAGCCCCAGGGCCTGGCCCATCAGCAAGAGGGCACCGAGCCCTTCCGGTCCAACGGCGGATCGGCCGGCTAGGACCTCGGGCGCCAACGGATTCTCCTCTCCTCGCCGCCTCGACTCCGATCCAGCATAACGACGTCCTCCCCTAGTCCTTCCCCGTCGTACCGCTCCGCAGGCGCCAGCCTGCCCCGCGGCGCGACGAGGACGCGGCCGATCCACGCCGGCGCGGGACAGACCAGAGCCTCAACGCGCCGCAGCATAGGCATGTCGGACCGCACGAACCCTTCGGCGTCCACGAGAACGAGCCGAGCCCCGGCAGTCAGCGCGGCCATGGCCAGCGTCCTGTTCACCGCAGCATGGCTCGACTCTACGGCCAGCCAGGGAGCGTCCTCGCGCCACTCCAGCCCATCGGACTCACACGCGCCCAGACCGCCGCAGGCGCATGCTTCCTCAAGAGCCCCTAGCGTGGCCCGGCACGGCGCCGCCCGAGGTCCTGCCCGTCGAGCATACCGAAGCATCCCCTGGACAGTCTCAATCCCCCGTCGATGGGCCCGCCGGACGAAGGCGGCATCGATGCCGAGCCCCCGACCCCACCAGATCCATGCGGACACGTCAGCCGAGACAAGGGGGTTGACGAGCGGTCGGCTACCCTCACTCAAGAAGACAAACCCATCACCCGCGCTCGTCCGGCGGATCGCCGACCACACAGTGCGGGAGCCAACGATCAGAGCCGGGCCCTGCGGCTCGAGCGTGCTCCCGAGCAGTTCAGCCAGGACGTCCTCAGCACCCTCCCTCGCCACCCCAAGCGGCGCCGGGAGCAGCTCTCCCGCCGGGGTCCGCCACGCCCCGCCCGCGTTCCGTCCGGGCGGGGACGGAATGTCCAGATGGAGGCTGCCCACGTCCCCCGCGATACGCGCCTCCGCCTGGTCGACATCCTGTGAGGCAAGAAGCGCCGGAGGGGCCGCGAGGAGCGTCGCCACGCGGGCCGGATCGGCTCCTGCCCCGACCACAAGGTCGGCGTCGCCTGGAACCGTGTCCTTGCCAGCCGCACCCTTGACCGAGGGGCCCCACGCAACGACGGAGCAGGGCCCCTGCCAATCCAGGGCCCTCCCCGCAACCGCTCCGCCGGAGAGGACCACGATCAAGGTGTTGGCCCGACCAGCGTACAGCGCCTCAAGCAGCGGAAGAAGACTGTCCCAATAGAGGCGCTGGGCCGGCGAGAACAGAGGTACGTCGATGACGAGCCAGTCCTCCTCCCGCATGCGCTCCTCGCTGAGATAGGGGGGGAACCAGAGCGCCATCCCCGGCACGTCGAGCGCCCGCGACAGGATCGTGTGCGCCGCCATCAGGGCCCGCCCATCCTCCCGCCAGCGGACAGCGTCGAGCGCGGCCCGATCACCTGCGGGCAGGTCAGGCAGCAGCCCCGCCAGCTCCTTCGCCACCCCCTCAACATTCTCCAGAATCCCCAGGAGCGTGGGTGGCGCGAAGCAGGCCTGGTCGAGCGCCATCATCCTGAGAACCGCCAGGAGCCCTTTCCAGGCCATCCCGCCCAGCAGGCTAGGCGCTATGTCCAAGGTCCTCAGCCATCGACCCACACGGCTGATGTGAGCCTCCACAGCTTCGCCAGGAAGCAGCATCAGCGGGTTGATGTGGCTCGAGATGCTGGCATCATCCCAGCTCACCACGGTAGCAGCGACCTGGCCCTGCCAGGAGGCATCGACGCCGCCTCCGGAGGCATCGAGGACGACCACCTGGCCGTCCCACCAGCGCGTCACCCGATTCAGCGGGTCACCGACGCCCTTCGCAGCCCCCACCCAGACGAGACGCGCGGGAGCTCGTAGACGAACAGGTCTTCCCCTTGCGTCGGAACCTACCAGGATCTCGCCGGTCGCGTGACGACACGCAAATTCTCGCTCCACGCGCTTCCTAGATGCCAGCATGGGGAAGTCCTCAGAGGAGGGCAGCGCTGTCATACGCGACGGCTCCAGGTCCAGTCCGCAGAAGGGACGGACGAACCGTTTCGTCCATCCTGGCAGGACCCTCGCTCCCGGCCAGTGTTCCGCCAACGCCTCAGCCACCAAGACTCTCTCGCTGGCGAAGAGCGCCGCCGTACAACCCGCACCCCGCCAGTTCAAGACCGCTGACGCGGGCGCCCTCGTTGGGAGCGCCAGCAGCCCCTCGGGGAACGGGGGCTCCGGCGGCGGCGGGCCGCAGAGAACGACAGCGTGGCCCAGGTCGTCGGTCAAGGCCGCCACGTTTCGTGGGCTCTCCAGGTGTAGGCGGGCCCTGGGCAGTCGGCGATGCAGGCCCTCGAAGAGGAGTGCCTCGGCGGGCCCATCGACCTCGACCACGAGCGCCAGGTCGTCCTCGACGGCGATCCAGATCACACTCATGTCAGTCACACGGACCATCCGATCCAGGAGGGCCGCGGCGGACCGTCGCGCCGGCTCTCCGTCTGCCCAGCGAATGCGGAACCATCGCTTCTGCATAGGTTCACTCGTCTATCCTCGGCCGTTGCGCGCTGTCCGATCCGCCGACAGCCACGCTCCTACGCCATGTCCCCAAAGATGGCCTTGTCGTCGAACGGCAGATCGGAGGGACCGGGAGCGAGCTCAGGCCCGCGTCGGCCTCTCAGCTTGTTCTCTCGCCGGCGCAGCCACGACGCCAGGTAGAGCGTCATCTCCTCGACTTGCTCTGAGAGATCCTGCCGTCCGTTGCGGTCGTTTGCGCGGAAGATATCCCCCAATCCCATGTGTGCCTCCCGTATAGCAGCCTCAGGGCCAGCGTCCCGTCCCTACGATCCACCCAGGCTCGCCAGTTCGCTCCGCGTCAGAACGAACT
>JASFVD010000161.1:0-5845 GCA_050050015.1 Anaerolineae bacterium
GATTGGTCGCCGGGACACTCGCCAAGCCGGCGCGGACTCATGCCGAGTTCTGAGCCTGAGTCGTCAGAAGCTCGCGACTGGCTCGCAGACTGGCCATCGCGCCCACGGGAGGGCTGACGGCGGCCGGCTGTGGAGGCCGCTTGCGCGGTTCGGCGGAGCCAGTATACTCGCCACTGACCAAGCACCCTTTGAACATGGCACCCCCGCACGCTGCTGCTTGCCAGCGGCGCACTCAAGACGTTGTCAACTGAGGCTGAATTCAGAGACGCGGTGGCGCTCTAGACGCTCATCCGCCTCCTACTCAATGATCCAACGAGCTCGTGGATCGACTCGGAAGAGAGGTCCGTGTCTCTCGAGCAGCCCGAAGGAGAGCCCTCATGAGTGCTGCGACCGTCAGCGTCCTCACCTACGGCATTTACCTCGTTGCATTGGGCTTTGTCTACATGGTCGTCCCCAATGTGCCCCTCCAACTGTTCGGCTTCCAGCCGACCAGTGAGCCCTGGATTCGCGTCATGGCCGCGATGGTGGTCATAGCTGGATACTATTACGTTCAGGCCGCGCGCAACCGTTTGTCCGTGTTCTACCGCTGGACGCTCCACTGCCGCACGTTCTTTCCCGTGTTCACAGCGGTCCTGGTGGGCACCGGTCTAGCGGAGCCGATGCTGCTACTCTTCGGCATCATCGACCTAGCTGGCGCCGTGTGGACCGCGCTGGCGCTGCGCCGCGAAACCACGTAGGCAATCAACGTAACCTGCTCCGGATGTGGCCCGCGTCCCCCGGGCGCGGGCTCAGCCATCCCTAGCCTCGCCCAGGTGCAGACCCGCGAGCCAGCGCTGGGCCGCGGCAGTCTCCAGTTGATGGGTGATGTGTGAGCACCTGCGAGTGATTTCAGGCCACGCGTGGGAATGCGGGGGTGGAGTTTGTGGGTTAATTACTACACGAAATCCCGTACCCAGCGTTTTTGGTTGTCATGCTGACGGAATTGGGACTAGCGGTGAAGCTCCCTGCTTGTGAGAGGCCGGGAGTGCCCCGACTGCTCGGAGTGACGTCTCACATGGGGGGCGCAGAGACCTGAAAGCAGGAGCAATGCCGAATAGGCACCAGGAGCCGAGGTCAGCCGCCGTGGCTGACTAGGGTTGCCGCGCGACGGAGCCACACGTTGCCATCGGGCCTCTTTCGGTGCTTTCCCGCCGGTGAGTGAGACCCCCAAAGCTCTCACAACCCACCCGCGGAGCGCGAGAGCGTGAGTCCAATTCAGGCGTCTAGCTCAGCTCCCAGCGCCTCCCGGAGCAACTGCGCATGCTCGCGGTCGTGCCTTATGAAGACGGAGATCCACTCGTACGCTGTACCCTCTGACCCCCATGGAAACACATGCGAGCGAGCCAGGTTCTCCTGATCCGTGTCTGCCACAACCTCAACCAGGTCCACTCTCGTGCCGCGGAGCTCGTGCCAGACATCCCCCCACGCGTGGTCCTCACGGGCCTGGGCATGCTGCTGATTCCACCTCTCGATGTCCGGGATGTGTGGGACTGCGGGTGGCTGGCCGCAGGCCATCGAACGCAAGCCCCTTGCGCCGACCTTCTCCCAGTCGACCAGATGGCCCGCCACGTCCTTCAGCGTCCATACGCCACAAACCGGACGCGTCTCCCGCTCCTCGCGAGGGACAAGAGCCGCCGAGGCTACAAGCTCCTTACGCGCAGCGCTGAGAGCAGCCAGCAGGACTTCCTTGGGCCCAGCGCTACTCTCGCCGGCGCGTGCCTCCCGCCACGCGGCAATCTGAGCCGCATGCTCGGCGTCGTGCTGCCACTGAATCTCCAGGCAGTTGGGGAACGCCCAGTCCCAGTCATCGAAGGGGCGGTTCCGGAAAAAGGCGTCGTCGGTCAGGTCAGTCAACCAGTCCACCCATGAGGAGCGGGCGTCCTGCAGCTCAGCCAGTACGTCACCCAGAGACCGGTGCCGCCACTCAGTCACCGCGAGCGCATTGAAAGCGTTCACCGCGACCTCGGAAGGCGGTTCTTCTCGCAGCATGCGCCTCATTTGCCGATGCTCCCAGCGGTCCCAAGCGGCGATGTGGGCTAGTGCATCCTTCACCGTCCATGCATCCAAGAAGGACTCTTGCGTCAGTGCCCTTCTGTTTAGCTCCAGAACTGCTGCCAGCAGCTCTGCCCGTCGGCTCGCCAGATGGGCAAGGAGACGACGGCGCCGCATTGAGGGCAACGAGGGACGCTGGGCACTCGATTCCGGGCTTGAAGAGAGATGGTTAATCATAGGAAGCCTCCGTTTCTTGCTTCAGGGATTCACTATAGGCCCACGGCGCCTCTTGTCAAGCATTGACATCTGTGCTTGTCTATTGTAGAATGCATAAGTAACTAATGCATAGGAGTCTCGGCGTGCAGGCTGGGAGCTTTTCGGGCCGCCTGCGCTGCCCAAGACCGGTCCTCTCACCTTGCCCAGCTCCTCTGAGGACCTGCCAGTCGTGTTGTCATCTGGTCCTGCAGCTGGTCTACTCGGATTTGGATGACCCAGGTATTAGGGTACTCACGGATCAAGCATTTTGCGCAGCGAAGGAAGGACGATTTGAGCACGGACGGAGTCTCGCGAGACACGATGGACCAGATGCGCAAGGGTACCACCACCCTGGCAATCCTCAAACTGCTGGTGGACGTCGACGAGCCGATGCACGGCTACCGCATGATCCAGGAGCTGGAGGAACGCAGTAGGGGCATCTTTGATTTCAACGAGGGGCTGATCTACCCGCGCTTGCACTTGATGGAACACGAGGGAATGCTGCGCAGCCGGTGGGTGGGAGAGCCAGGAACTCGGCGCCGCAAGGTCTACGTGGTGACAGACAGGGGCCGTCGCCAACTGGAGGCAGAACTGGAGCAATGGGTGACCTTCCGCCGCGGGATGCGCCTGATCCTGGGGTTGAAGCAGGCGCCCACGTAGGCCGTCGCCTGTGTCCCGGCAGACATCGGTTTGTGGCCGGCGGATGACCCACCGGCACCTGGTGTTCTGTGGAGCGCTTCTATCGCCCACAGGAGTCGACGATACCCAGGATCCTGATCTATGCGGCCAAGGCGCACCAGCATCTGGATGGGGCAGATCTGGTGCTCACCTACGCGACTAATAGGTCCCCGTACTTGCGGCTGGTTCGTGGCAGCGATCTCTACTAGCCGCGGTCCTGAGGGCCCGTCTCGCGAGGCTCGGAGGGGGCAGCACAGGATCAGGACCTCAGCTCGGCTGCCGGTTGCCAGAGCCCGCGATCCCCGGAGGATCCGAGAAGGATGAGCCAAGCACACCGCGAAGCGCAACCAGCCGCGGACCATCAATCAGAGCCGGAGCGACAGGGGAGGCTACACAAGTCACCCCCCCCCGAAGACAGAGTCTGTGTTAGATAGAATGAGGACCCCAGCGCCTGGCAGGTGCCCCACCTGGATTCAGTTCTTCTCAGGGACTGAGCGTGCGACGATTCCGAGCCAGGATGGGCAGTTGGACTCGGACCGCAAACCGAGACAAACGGCCAGCGTCGAGAGATGGCGAGGAGCGCTGGTGTTCGCCGTCCCTATCGCGGCATTGGTCGTCTACCTGTACTACAGATGGTTCGCCTTACTGAACCGGCATCAGATCTTCCTATACTACCACGTTATGGGTCCAGGGTTTGACACGACCCCCTTCGGCTGGGTAACGGTCAGTCGTTACTGGATGTCAGGACTTGTTGCAGGCGGGGCAGTTATGATCCCGTACGCAGCGGTCAATCTTTTCCTAGGGCGAGTGGTGAGGAAGTTCCGCGCGCCCGAATGGTCGCGTTTGTGGACGCTGTGCGCCGTCCCGCTGCTCGTCGCCATCCCAGCCATAGTGATGACGGCCAACGAACCGACCCTGTCATGGCTCCAAGCTGCCCAGGTCGCCGGCGCGCTGTTAGCCGGCCTGGCGCTAGCGGTCGGGCCGGGTCATTATGCAGCCAATCGTCCGGTCGGATATCTCTTGCTGATGATCGACGGACTTGGACTTGCGTGCCTCCTCATGGCTCTCCGTGCAGCTGAGGACTTACCCGGCTGGCTAGACCAGGGAAGAACGGGAATGATCCACCGGTTCCTGGCGGTGCTGGCTGTCGGTGCAGGACTCATGATCGCCATGACTGCAGCCTACTTCTGGTTAGCACAGACGAGGATACCGGATACGGTATCGTGGCTTGTTGCTGGTTTCGGCATCCACTATCTGTTCCTCCCCCTGTACCACCACGTGTGCTGGTGCAAGGACGATGGCAGTTGGACCGATCCTGACTACTTCGGCTACATCCCAGACGCTGACAACTACTTCTCCCGCAATGTCCCTTTTCAAGTGAGTGTCTGGCTAGCAGTGGCATTGACTGCGCTGGCAATGACTCGGTTGCGTCTGCGGCTCTCTGAGCGACGAGCAGGCAGAACGACGTCATAGGTGATCGCGCCACAGCCGCACGTCACCTGGGCGCTAGGTGCAGATTGGGAGGGAGAGACCATGAGCAGAGGACTCGTGCGGCGCACTCCAGAGCGTGGGGCATGGCCGTGGTAACTTCGCCAGCCTCGCTGATGCTACTACCGCACCCAGACGGGAACGTACCGGATAGCCCCAAGATCTGTCGGCTTCCGACGATTGGAGCACAGAGTAGGCCACACGAATGACGCTAGACGACATTCTGGCCGGCATCGGCGCGAGGATGAACCTGGAAGCCCAGACAGAGCACGAGCTTCTGGAGGAAATCCGCTGCCACCTCGAGGAGGCTGCAGCGGATGCCCGAGCGTCCGGAATGGAAGAGGAGGAAGCGCTGATGCAGGCAGCAGCCCGTTTCGGCGTGGACGAGGCCGCCCGAGAACTCCAGGCCACGCACAGAGGATGGGGCACTCTGGACGGCATTGCTGCCGCCGCGCTACCCGTCCTCTTTGCACTGCTGATGCGCTGGTTGGTCTTCGCTCCGGACGGATCGTTTGTGGGCTGGCAGCGGATGTTAGGCGGGCCAGCGTTCTGGCTCCTCGCCGTCGCGGCGCTGTTGATACCGTTGTGGCGTTTCCAGCGTCGCCAATACGCTCTCATGGCCTGGGGGGTTTTCTGGGCACTCTCTGTCATCATCATCGTCGGTGGTGGTGTACAGCGGTGAACCACCACGGGGGAGACCGGCGTGGCCGTCTTCGGGAGATCATTCTGCTGATCTCAGGCGTCGCGTTGCTGCCCTTCGCCCTTCAGCAGGACCAGCTGCTTCGCGGCCGCACTGGCTCCCTGGACGACGGAGGAGACGTCACCGTTGGTTGGTACTGGCTTTCACCATCGATGACCAGCTGATTCGCATCGGACGGATGGTGAATCCCACCTATCTCCAACCGCTTTGCTACCAAGGAGTTGACCGATGAAGAATCTTGCCATCATTGAGATCATCCTGCGCGATCGGGACGCATTCTTCCTGGAGATCCGACAGGGGAAGGGCCTGGCACCCAAGATGCGCGCCATGCTCATCTCCAGTGCTGCCTTCTTCGCACTGTATGGCGCCGTGATGGGCTCAAGCCACAGCTTCTGGCAGGCCCTCAGTTCCGCTGCCAAGCTTCCCCTATTGTTCCTGACTACCTTGGTCATTTGCGCGCCGACGCTCTACTTCTTCAACCTGAACTTCGGCTCCAACCAGAGCTTGAGCCAAAACGTGGCCTTGATGCTGACCACTATTGCGGTGACGTCGGTGCTTCTACTTAGCTTCGCCCCGGTCGTAACCTTCTTCCTGCTCACCACCAGCCAGTATCAGTTCTTCAAGCTGCTCAACGTCGGCGTCTTCACTATCTCCGGGTTAGTCGGCGTGACATTCCTCAGCCACGGGATGGGG
>JASFVD010000162.1:0-5818 GCA_050050015.1 Anaerolineae bacterium
CAGATCCAAGCCGATGGGTGCCGCCGCGGCACATAGGCGAGACGATGCGCTTCCTGTGCGGCGACGCGGCGTCGTCCATCAACGGTGACAGGATTCCGATCTATGGAGCGCTCTAATGATGGACTACGCACGAGTTAAGTAGATAGCCATTGACTTTATTATACTGATGAGGTATAATCGGATGGCGGAAGCGCAAACCTTTGCTCACTTAGATAACGTGATGGCAGGCAACGCGATGGGAACACCTAAAGGAGCATGTCGTGTTTGAGGAGGTCATCTACCTGGACAATGCTGCGGCGACGCGTCTGGACGAGCGGGTCTTGGAGGCTATGAAGCCCTATTTCTTCGATCTCTATGCCGTGGCAACGTCACAGTTTGGCTACTCGGTGGGGATCGACGCCAGGGACGCGCTCGACGAAGCCAGGGCCCGGATAGCCGGCAGCATGGGGGCCCAGCCTGAAGAGTTCATCTTCACCTCTGGCAGCGCCGAGGCCACCAATCTAGCTCTCAAAGGCGTGGCCCGATCCGTAGGAGAAGCGGGGGGGCATATCGTCGTCAGTTCGATTGAGGATTTCCCGGTGCTTCACAGCGCACGGACGCTGGGGAGACAGGGCTTCGCGGTGGACAAGGTCGCGGTCGATGAGACGGGCCGAGTGGATCTGGATCAGTTGCAGGAGCTGGTCACACCCGAGACCACGCTTGTGTCGATCCAAGCGGCCAATCAGGAGATTGGCACGTTACAGGATCTGGAGGCAGTTGGCGAAATCTGTCGCGAAAACGATGTTCTCTTTCATACGGATGCGACCCACAGTTTCACGTGCGTCCCCTTGGACGTTCGCGAGCTGCCAGTAGATCTCGTCTCCGTTGCAGCCCACACGATTCACGGACCGAAAGGGATCGGCGGGCTCTTCGTCCGTGACGGCACGCCGATCGAGAAGTGGATGGACGGGGGATTCCAGGAGTTCAACCTGCGGCCGGGTGTCGAGAATATCCCCGGCGCGGTAGGATTCGCCAAGGCTGTAGAGTTAGTGACTGAGCAGGAGACTGCCAGGCTTCAGAGCTTGCGCGATAGTCTGATCGACCGGCTCCTGGCGATTCCGGATACCGTCCTCAACGGGCATCCTCGCCACCGACTTCCCCAAAACGCCAACATATCCTTCCGCTTCGTGGAGGGCGAGTCGTTGCTTCTGCATCTCGACATGCGGGGTTTTGCCGTCAGCACTGGGTCAGCCTGTTTTAGCCGGTCGCTGGAGGCCAGCCACGTTATTCTGGGTATCGGGGGGAATCACGAAAGGGCTCACGGGTCGGTGCGGTTCACCTTCGGTCGCTACAATACAGAGGGTGACGTGGAGGCAGTGAGCGAGGCGATCGCGGAGGTCGTCAGGGAACTTAGAAGGATCAGCCCACTGGGCAAGAACAAATCATAAGCTTACGTCTCTGGGGGAGACAAGGAGAGACATTCAATGTTGAGCAAGCCTGTGCAGGATGCGATCAATGAGCAGATCACGAACGAACTCTACTCGGCCTACCTGTACCTGTCGATGGCGGCAGAGTTTGAGGCTACGGGTCTTCAGGGCTTCGCGAGATGGATGCGGGCGCAGAGCCAAGAAGAGGTCGAGCACGCGATGAAGTTCTTCGACTTCGTCAATGAACGCGGTGGTCGCGTTGAGCTGCACGCGATCGAGCAGCCGCCCCTGGAGTTTGGCTCGCCGCTTGCTGTCTTCGAGGCGACGTACGAGCATGAGCAGAAAGTGACGGCACTCATCCACGACCTCTACGAACTGGCGCTGGACGAGAACGATTATTCAACGCAGGTGATGCTGCACTGGTTCATTGACGAGCAGGTCGAGGAGGAGGACAGTGTCTCCGAGATCCTGGGCACCCTGGAGCGCATCGGCGATACGGATCAGGGTCTGCTCATGCTGGATCGGGAGCTGGGCCAGCGCGGCAGCGAATAGCCCGAGTCCCCATATTGAAGGAGAGATACACACATGCCGCTTCCATACAGTGAGATAGTCATGGAGCACTTCCGCAATCCCCACAACGTGGGGCAGATTGAGGATCCGGACGCGGAGGCGACTGAGGGCAGTCCCGCGTGTGGCGACATGGTGGCCGTCTACCTGAAAGTGGATGAGGAGACGCAGGAGATCCGGGACATCAAGTTCGAGTCCTATGGATGTGCCTCCAACATTGCCACGGGATCGATCATCACCGATCTGGCAAAAGGGAAGACGCTGGAGGAGGCCAAGAAGATCTCCTGGCGAGAGGCCTCTGAGGCTCTCGGGGGTTTGCCTTCCATCAAGACCCACTGCTCCGTTCTAGCGGTCGATGCCCTGCGAGCAGCGATCCAGAACTACGAGGAGCGCCATGGACTCGTCAAGGAGCAGGAGGCGACGACGGTGGCGGTGGTTCGCAAACGGCTCAAGCGGGTGATGAACCCCATGGTAGGCCTGGACCTGGTGCGGACTGACCTGGTGGGTGATGTCGCCGTGTCCGACGGAGTGGTGCGCGTCGACATCTCGCTTCCCGAGGATCATCAGTTTGCCAGCAACATTCGACACGAGATCCTGGAGAAACTGGAGCACCGCTGGGACGTCGAGGAAGTCGTGGTCAACTTCGTTGGAGGGAAGGAGTGACGTGATGGCCGACATCAAGGTGAACACCAGCGAAGCTGAGTGTCCCGTGCACCCGGACCTTCGCGTGGACTGTCGCGGCGAGACGTGCCCCGTCCCACTGGTGGAGGTGCGTAAGGCGCTCCGTAAGGCAGAACCAGGCGACGTTCTCGAGGTGATTGGAACCCATCCCGCCTCCATGGAGGAGATTCCGATGGCAATCAAGGCCTTGGGAATGGAGCTGCTTTGCGTTGAGGGCGAGAAGGACGACTGGAGAATCTGCATCAGGCGCTGATGCTGCTCGTGATACCGAAAGGGGATTCGTGGGGGCTAACGAGGTAGGGCCGCACGCACCGCACCCGCGTAAGGTGGCGGTCGTTGGAGCAGGCAACGTAGGTGCCACCTTTGCGTACGCTCTCGTCCTCAACGGTCTCGTTGGGGAGATCGTGTTGATCGACATCGATCGGAGGAGGGCCGAGGGAGAGGCAATGGACATCAGTCACGCGGTGCCGCTCGCCAACCCGGTGCGCGTCTGGGCGGGCAACTACTCGGACTGCGCCGGGGCCGACGTGGTCGTCGTGACCGCTGGAGCAGCACAGAGGCCTGGTGAAACGCGGCTCGACCTGGCGAGAAGGAATGCTGACATCTTTGCGGATGTCATTCCTAGCATCACGGCTCACAACGACACGGGTGTTCTCCTGATCGCCACGAATCCGGTCGACGTGCTCAGTTACGCGGCATGGAAGCTGTCTGGCTTTTCCTCTGGGCGCGTCATCGGATCCGGCACCGTCCTTGATACGGCGCGCTTTCGCTATCTGCTGAGCGATCATCTGCAGATTGATGCGCGCAACGTTCACGCGTATGTCGTGGGCGAACACGGTGACAGCGAGGTCCCGATCTGGAGCTTGGCCAACGTCGGCGGCATGCGCCTCGACGAGTACTGTCGGCGAGTGCACTGCGATGTAGGGGCCGACGTGCGGGAACGTATCTCCCATCAGGTGCGTGATGCTGCCTACGAGGTGATCGAGCGCAAAGGGGCCACCTGCTATGCGGTCGGTGTCGCTCTGGTGCGCATAGTCGAGGCTGTCCTGCGGGATCAGCATACGCTGCTCTCCGTATCGAATCTAGTGCCGGGTGCCTATGGCATTGAAGATGTGTACTTGAGTCTCCCGGCTGTCGTAGGGCGCGAGGGCGTCGAGCGCGTGGTGGAGCTAGCCTTGGATGACGACGAGATTGCGGCGCTGGAGGAAAGCGCCGACGTGCTGCACGGCGTGCTACACGAGCTGTCGCTACTTGATTGAGGAAAGGAGCCCATGCATGCCTGTCTACAGCGTCACGACCAAGCGGAGCCCCGAGGAAGCCATCGCGCAGGCGAAAGACTACTTCGGCGAGGATGGCCTAGGTCTGGCAGTCACTGTGCATAATCCCTGCTGCGTCACCTTCGAGGGGGCCGGAGGGCACGTTACCGTGACGGCCTCAGAGGGAGAGGATCGAACCGAGGTGGAGCTGGAGACTCGTGAGTGGGACTACCAGGTGAAGCAGTTCATGGGCAGAGTCTGACCGATGGCTCGATCTCCTAATCAAACCTGTAAGGAGCGGGAACGTGCTGTTTGAACGCATCGAGTCGCGGGGGTTAGCCCACTATTCCTATCTCATCGGCGATGGAACCGATGCCCTGGTGATCGATCCGCGCCGTGATGCCGGAGACTACATCGAGAGGGCGAGTCGAGCTGGCATGCGGATCACACGCGTCCTGGAGACACACCGGAACGAGGACTACGTAGTCGGTTCCCTTGAGCTGGCCGTGGCAACCGGCGCGACAGTCCTCCACTCGGGCGAGGGTGACCTCGAGTACGGCTACGGCGAGCCGATCCACGACGGGGACATCGTGAGCGTAGGCCGACTCAAGCTGAAAGCGCTGCACACGCCCGGTCACACGCTGGGTCATGTGAGCTACCTGCTCCACGATCCCGGCGGGCAGCCCTGGATTCTCTTCAGTGGTGATGCACTTTTCGCGGGAGACGTCGGCCGCACGGACTTCTATGGGCCAGATCGCCTCGACGAGATGACGGGTCTCCTGCATGACACGTTGTTCCAGAAGGTGATTCCTCTGGGCGACGAGGTGATCGTCTGCCCGGCTCACGGTGCTGGCTCGGTCTGTGGCAGCCGGATCTCTGAGCGAACCTGGACGACGATTGGCCTCGAGAGAAAGCACAATCCCAAACTCCGCTACACGGACAGAGCTGCGTTCGTGGCGGGAGTTGGACGGATGATGGAGTATCCGCCGTACTTCCGCAAGATGGAGGCGCTGAATCTTGAAGGCCCGCCGATGATCGGCTCCCTGCCCTCGGTGCTTCCGCTTGCCCCGGATGAGTTTGCGCGCCAGGCTGCCGCCGCCCAGGTCGTGGACACTAGGACCGAGCTAGGTTTCGGCGCCGGTCACGTGCCGGCAGCTGTGTCAATCTGGGAGCTCGGCTTGTCCAGCTTTGCCGGCTGGTTTCTCACCTACGACAGGCCGATTCTTCTCGTCTCAGAGACCGACGACGTGAAAGGGCCCGCGCGGCTTCTCATGCGCATGGGGTTCGACAACGTGGCCGGCTTTCTGGCCGGGGGAATGCGGGCCTGGCACAAGGCCGGGTTGGATAGTGAGAGCATCGAGATGATTACGGTCCAAGATCTCTGCCGTCGGCTGGATCGAGGCGAAGAGCCATGGATTCTCGACGTGCGGAGCGCGGAGGAAGTCAAGGATAGTGAGATTCCGAGTGCTCATCATATCCATCTCACTCAGCTCCGCGAAAGGATGGACAACGTGGTGCCGGATCATCGGATCTACATCTTCTGTGGCAGCGGCAGGCGCTCGATGACCGCCGCAAGTTTGCTGCAGGGTGCCGGGCACGATGCGCTCACAGTCGTGCTTGGGGGCTTGGCTGGCTGGTCTTCGGTCAGCTGTCCTCTGAAGTAGGAGCACTGGATCAGTCGGCCCTGGTAGCGCTCGCCGGACCTGACGCGCGAGGGATACTTATGGTAAGAGACGAGATGGACGTCGAGCGAACGACCATCATCTTGCACAGCGGTGACATGGACAAGCTGTACAGCGCCCTGATCATCGGCAACGGTGCTTTGGCAATGGGTATGGAGGCCTATATCTACTTCACCTTCTGGGGCCTGCAGCGTCTCAAGAAGGGGGGATTGGAGGAGGGGCCGCT
>JASFVD010000163.1:0-5746 GCA_050050015.1 Anaerolineae bacterium
CGCGACCGTGCATCGTCGGCCGAGGTGCCGATCCCCCTGGCGGAGCGAATCGGAACGCCTCGTCTCGCGGTGACTTCTCGGTACACGCCCTCTATGTGATTGGCGACGTTCGGCCAGGCGTAGGTCTCGGCCCAGCACGTTGCCCGCTGTCCGATCCGCCGCCGGCTCCACTCATCTGTCAATAGGTGAATGATCCTCTCGGCCAGCGCCTCAATGTCGCCCGCCGGGACCCGATACCCAGTACGCCCATCCTTGACCAAGAAGGCTAGACCACCCACGTCGGAGGCGATCACGGGTGTGCCGCACGCCATCGCCTCCAGCGCCACCATGCCGAAGCTCTCGTAGTCCGAGGGCATCACCACCATCTCGGCCGCCGAATAGTAGTACTGGAGGGTGTCCTGGTTCTTGGAGCCGAGGAACGTCACCACGTCCTCAATCCCCAGCGACCGGCGCAGGCTCTCCAGCCGCACCATCTCCTCATCCTCGTGGACGCGGTCAGCCTCGCCGCCGATGATCGGGACGCACAGGCCCTCGCGTGACTCGGTCGTCCCGCGCAACTCCGGCAGGCGGTCGACGACTCGAGCGATGGCTCGCAGGAGGTTGTCGATTCCCTTTAGCGGCTCGATCCGGCCAACGAAGAGGATCATCGCACGGTCTGCGCATACCGCGATGTGCTCTTTGGCGTGCGCCGCGGGGATGGGGTGGAAGCGCTGGACGTCCACGCCAGGCGAGATGACGTGGATTTTGTTCCGATCGGCGCCGTAGAGCTCGACCAGCTGGTTCTCCTCGGCTGGAGTGGAGGCGATCAAGGCGTCCGCGAAGTCGGCGACGTCCGCTTCTACGGCCACGCGCTGGTCTGTCTCTCGCTCCTCCGGTCGCTTCTCCGCTACCAGATTCTTCATCTTGCCCAGTGTGTGGGCCATGTGGACGATCGGAACGTCCCAGCGCCGGCGCAGCCGTCTCGCTGCCTCTCCGGAGAGCCAGTAGTGGCTGTGCAGCACCTTGTACTGTACGCCATCCGCGGCAGCCTGCGCCAAGACGCCATCCACGAACTCGGGAAGATGGTCGTATACCCGGTGCTTGTCGTAGGGTTGCTCCGGGCCGGCTGGCACGTGGATCACGCGTCCCCCGGGACCGAGGTCCTTGCTGATGCGCGGGATGTCTGGGTTCTGCGAGCGGGTGTAAACGTCTACCTGGTACCCGCGGCGCCCGAGCTCGCGGGAGAGGTCGCGCACGTAGACGTTCATTCCTCCAGTTTGCTTTCCTCCTAGCGTGGCCAGGGGGCACGTATGGACGCTCAACATAGCGATGCGACGATCGTCGGCCATGGTGATCTCTAAACTCATGTGCTGAACATCCTCTGACGGCCGACCGCTCTCGCGGTTGGCACACGGTCAACGGCTCAGGCGGTTTCCTCAACGGGCACGCAGGATTATACTATGGTTGGTGTGGGTTGCGTAGCGTACCCTGGGGAGTGTGGTGCTCCAAGCCGTTCGAGCGAGACGCTACCGCCGTCCCTCAGGATCGCGAACGGGAACGCTTGGCAAGCCATCCGATCCCACGTCGCTTCTCGAGAGCGGACTAAGGTGTCAGTCACCCGGTTCCCACTCGGGTCGGCAGGACCTGGGGAAGGACACCGGCAGAAGGCTTAGAGACAGCACGGTTGACCAGCGGAGGTACTGTGATCAAGGGGAACGTGAGAAGACTCGACATCGAAGACTACGCTGACCTCATGGCACTCTGGAATCGGGCCGGCCTCCAGTCGCTCAAGCCCAAGGGGCGGGACAGCCGGGAGGCGTTGGGGCGTCAGCTTGCCAGCGGCGTCCAGACGATAGTGGGGCTGGAGAGGGATGGTGAGCTGGTCGGTGCCGTAGTTGCCGCGCACGACAGCCGGAAGGGATGGATCAACCGACTGGCTGTCGATCCCGGTCATCGTCGCCTGGGCTATGGCGCGAGGTTGGTCGCCGCTGCCGAGGAGGTTTTCCGCGAGCAAGGTATTCACGTCATCGCCGCGCTTGTCGAGAGCGACAACGCCGCCTCGTTGGCTCTCTTCCGAGAAGTGGGGTACGCCGACGCTGGCCGACGCATTCGTTACTTGAGCAAGCGAGAGAGCGACGAGGTGTAAGACTCTACTGCGGTTGCATGGAGCGCGAGGCGGCCGCTACACTGCCCAGCAGGGCCTGCTCGTCGGTTTCCTGGACCGTACGAGGGTCGAGCATGAGATGACCGTTCTCGATGCGCCCGATCACCGGCGGGTCAGCACCGCGAAGCGCGCTGGCCAGCCGGTCGGGATGCTCCGTCGGTAGCGCAACCAGCCTGGTGGGCAGCGTCTCGCCGGGCAGGCTTCCTCCCCCCACCGTCGAGTGTCCATCCACGACGCGAGAAGCGACGCCCGCATCCTGCAGTACCCGCCGCCAGCGATCCGCCCGATCCGAGATCGTGCTCAGGGGTGTGGCGATCATACGCCAGACCGGGATTTCCTCGACCGCCTCTTCCCGGAGGTAGTGGAGCAGTGTCTCCTGCAGCCCAACGAGACAGAGCTTGTCCGGCCGAAGTGCGCGAGTCAGCGGGTGGCTCTTCAGGGGGTCCACGTGCGCCGCCTTCCCCACGATGATTCCTGCTTGAGGCCCGCCCAGCAGCTTGTCTCCGCTGAAGCAAACGACCGCCGCGCCTGCATCGACGCTTTCCTGGACGGTTGGCTCATGGCCCAGGCCGAACTGAGCCGTATCTAGCAGCGCGCCACTGCCCAGATCGTCCATCACGGGTAGCGTGTTTCTCTCGCCCAGGCCGACCAGCTCGGCCACGGTGGGCTCCGACGCAAATCCAACGATTCGGAAGTTCGAGTGATGGGCACGGAGGATCAAAGCCGCGTCGTCGTTGTCCCGGAGCGCGTTCTCGTAGTCATAGAGGTGGGTTCGGTTCGTCGTGCCGACCTCGATGAGTCTGGCTCCGCTTTGGGCCATCACCTCCGGCACGCGGAAGCCGCCGCCAATCTCCACCAGCTGTCCGCGCGATATGATCACACCCTGCCCCCGGGCTAGTCCCGTCAATGCCAGGAGTACGGCGCCAGCGTTGTTATTCACGATCAGGGCCGACTCAGCTCCCGTCAGCCGGCACAGGAGCCGCTCCGCGTGCAGCGTGCGATGGCCGCGCTGACCTGCGTTCAGGTCGTACTCCAGCGTGCTATACCCCTTGCTGACTCTGTCCATGGCCTCGCGGGTGGCGCCCGACAGGGGGGCCCTGCCCAGATTGGTGTGGATGATGACCCCCGTCGCGTTGACGACGGGGCGCAGCGTGGGGGTGAGCTGTTCCTCCAGGAGGAGGGAGGCGCGTGCAAGGATCGAGGCAGCATCCGGCACTTCGCCGCCGTCCCGCACGGCATCGCGAACGACGTCCAGTGCCTGGCGTAGGGCGTCCAGAGCTTGTTGACGACCAAAAGCGTCGATCAGCTCCTGCCCGGCGTCCAACCCGAGCAGCCGATCGACGCTTGGGACTTGTCGCAGTCTACTGACGTTCATGCGCTACCACAGGGACGAAAGGTCCAACTGACCCACGTCTCACCGACGAGATGATCGATGGCCTGAGAGGGCGCTTCTCCCAGCGTCCCTTCATCCCTGAGAGTCACTGTGGCGGAATCTGTAGAACCTGACCCACGTATATGCTGGATGGGTCGGTGATCCCGTTGTATTCGGCCAGTCGTTGGTAGCTCAAGCCGTAGCGCAGGGCAATGCGGAAAAGATTCTCTCCTGGCTGGACGACGTGCGTCGTTGCTGTCGTCGGCGGCTGCGTGGGTTGCGTGCCGGCAGGGATGGTCAATACCTGGCCCGCGTAGATCTGGGTAGCGTCGACGATGCCGTTTGCCTGTACTATGGCTTCGACGGTGGTGCCGTACTGGAGCGCGATCTGGAAGACGGTTTCTCCTGCCGGTACGACGTGCGTGGTCTCACCGGTCACGGATGGTGCGGCGGTCGGCGCTGTCGTGGGGACGGGGGTGGCGGCCGCTACTGTTGGCGTCCACGTCGCAGGAACGGGAGTTGCCGTCGCCGGCGGCTGCGGGGTCGTCTCAGTCGGTTCTTCGGTTGGAGCCGTCTCCGCCTCCGCTGTCTGCGCCTCCAACGTCTGGGCTGCTCGCGTCGAGTTGGCAATGGCTGTGGCCTCTAAGTCCGTTCCCCCCGGCGAGGTCCCGCCTCCACCCCCCGAAGGGGTGGGTGTGACGTCGGGGGCCGCTGGGCGGAAGCAGCCAGCCGCCAGGATGAGGACAATCGAGAAGCTTAGGATGCCTAGAAATGCAGAGCGGACCTTCTTCACTGGCCACCTCCTGTTTGTAGTCAGGCGAGTTGTCGAAGCGTCTCGATAGTACCATGGGTCTCCGTCGCCGTCAAGCAAAGCGTTTTTCAGAAGAGGGGGTGTTGTGGTAAGATGAGGATGCTTGCCGCATGATGCTAGACGGATCGTGGAGGGGGCATGAGAGGGATTCTGGACGATCTGATCCGCTGGCTGGCCGCTGGCGAATCGATTGCCCTGGCGACGGTCGTCGGGGCGGATGGATCGTCGCCGCGGCCGGTGGGCTCGCGCATGGCAGTCACGGCATCCGGGGAGATGTCAGGTTCTGTCAGCGGAGGCTGCGTCGAAGGTGACGTCCTTCGGGAGGCTCAGCGGGTGCTTGGTGACGGCGAGGTGCGACGTCTCCGATATACTGCTGCTGAGGAGGAGGGTTGGGAAGTCGGTCTCGCGTGCGGCGGCACCATCGACGTCTTCGTCGAACCTTTCACGGAGATCCACCGTACTCTGACTGACGCTTTGGGGAGCGACGAGAGCGTGGGGATGGCCACACGCCTCGATGGTGAAGGGCATCTGCTCGCGTGGCCCGACGGGCGGCTTCACGGTGACCGGTCGCTCACTTCCCAGGTGACAGCCTTTCTCGCGGCCGAGCCGTCTCCGTCCTGTACGCTACAGGAGGGGAAGAGCCTGGAGAGAGACATCTTCCTGGAAGTCTTTGCGCGACCACCTACTTTGACCATCGTTGGTGCCGTGCACATCGCGGTGCCTCTCGTCACCATGGCCCAGGTTCTGGGCTTCCGTGTGCGTTTGGTGGATGCACGGCGCGCCTTTGCCACGCGCGATCGATTTCCCAGTGTCGACGATTTGGTCGTTGCCTGGCCCATAGATGCGTTGAGGCCACAGGACTTGCGACCGCGAGATGCGGTGGTGGTGCTGACGCACGATCCAAAGTTTGACGTGCCGGCACTCGAGGTGGCGCTGAGAAGCCCCGTGGGCTACATCGGCTTACTGGGATCGACCACGACGCAGGAGGCACGCCGCGAGGCCCTGCGGAAGAAGGGCTTCGGTGACGAGTCGCTGGAGCTCATTCACGGGCCGGTGGGGCTGGACCTGGGTGGCCGGCGGCCAGCCGAGATCGCGTTGGCGATTCTGGGCGAGATCGTAAGCATGCAGAACCAGTGACACCACGGGCTTCGCCGTTCGGCCGGAGCGCCGCGCTGCCGGTCCTTGTAGGCGGCTGTAATGTGGGGCTACCGCTTGCGGTCGATCTCCTCAAGGTTCCACAGCTCTGACCACTGGCTGACGTTGGGGGAGATTCCAGTGACGGATGCGCGGGCCAATGTCGTCTTGTGGTGCTGGAACAGGGGCAGAACCGGAAGCCGCTCAGAGAAGATACGCTGCGGTTCGACCTGTCTGGAAGTGTAGTCGGGGTTGCCAGGGAGCGTTCCCAAGGCTTCTTGGCAGT
>JASFVD010000164.1:0-5728 GCA_050050015.1 Anaerolineae bacterium
CTCGGACGTGTCGCATCCGCTCGCACCAGGTCGGAAGCTACGGCGTCCCGGCAGGAGAAAGGGGCGTTGGTCGCACTCGCTGGTCAGCCCAATGTGGGTAAGTCGACGCTCTTCAATCTCCTCACGGGTCTCAACCAACACGTCGGCAACTGGCCTGGGAAGACCGTAGAGCGAAAACAGGGCACATTCATTCACGACGGGGCAAGGTATCAAGTCGTGGATCTGCCCGGCACGTATAGCCTGACCGCCAGTTCTGCCGAGGAAGTCATCGCTCGCGAGTTCATCATCCAGCAACGGCCCGATGTCGTCGTGGCCTTGGTCGATGCGGCCATTCTTGAGAGGAGCCTGTACCTGGTGGCCGAGCTCATTCCGCTGCCCGCTCCGGTGATTGTGGTGCTCAACATGATGGACGTCGCGGAGCAAGAGGGGGTGCACATCGAGCCGCGGGTCCTTGAGGCGGCTCTGGGAGTCCCCGTCGTGCCGATGACGGCCACTCGGAGCGAGGGCGTGGAGGATCTTCTGACGGCGATAGAGACCGTGGTCCAGGGAGAGTACCTGTACGATCCGAGTATCCCTCGTATCCGCGAAGATCACCAGGATGTCCTGCAAGAAGTCGAGCAGGTAATCGGGGGATATGTGCCGGAGCCCTACTCTGAGGATTGGATAGCACTCAAGCTGCTGGAGGGCGATGAGAAGATCACGAGGATGATGGAGGCGCGCCTTGTCGAGGACCGGCGTGAGGCGCTGCAGGCCATTCTACGGGAGCATGACGATGCACTCGTTGCCGTAGCCAGTGGGCGGTATGACTGGATCGGGCGCATGATTCGCGCTGCCCTGACGCGCCCGACGACGGGCGCGATCGGGCTGACCGGAAAGCTGGACCGTTGGGCAACGCACCCACTCTGGGGGCTTACCATCATGGCGGGAATCCTGGGCATAGTATTCTGGCTGACTTATGCCGTTGGGACTCCGTTGCAGGAATGGCTAGATACCCACGTGATCGGCGCGGCGGCGAGCCTTGCCCGTCTGGTGTTGGGTGGAGCTCCGTTCTGGGTGAGGGATCTAGTCGCCGATGGCCTCATTGGGGGTGTCGGTGCTATGCTCACCTTCTTGCCCGTTCTGATCATCTTCTTCGCTGTCATGGGGATTCTGGAGGATGTTGGATACTTGTCGAGGGCGGCGTATGTTATGGATCGTTTCATGCACCTCATGGGTCTTCACGGCAAATCCTTCTTGCCTCTCTTCCTCGGATTCGGCTGCAACGTACCTGCCGTTCTCGGATCCCGCGTCATTGAGTCAGAGCGAGCGCGCCTTCTGACCATTCTTCTTGCCCCGCTGGTCCCTTGCAGTGCTCGCATGACGGTGATCGCTTTCGTCGCCCCGGCCTTTTTCGGCTCCGCAGCTACCCTGGTGTCCTGGGGGACGATCCTGTTGGCCTTAACAGTGTTAGCCCTTTCTGGTCTGGCTATCAACAAGGTCATCTTCCACGGCGAGCGAGCGGCATTCATCATGGAACTGCCTCTCTACCACGTGCCAAATTGGCGCACCATCGGGCTACGGGTGTGGCAGAGAAGTCTATCCTTTGTGCGCAAGGCCGCTACGCTGATCCTGGGCGTGTCGGTGGTGGTGTGGGCGCTGTCGACGCTGCCCGCCGGGGAGATTGAGACGAGCTACCTTGCTCGCATTGGGTACTTCCTCGAGCCCGTGGGGCGCCTGATGGGTCTCGACTGGCGGTTGACTGTGGCACTAGTCACGAGTTTCATCGCCAAGGAGAATTCGATCGCGACACTGGGTGTCTTGTTCGGTAGCGGTACAGGTGCCGGTCTGGCGAATCAGCTCGCGGCGACATTTCCTCCGTCCGCAGCGTTGGCCTTCTTGACTGTGCAGATGCTCTTCGTGCCCTGTGTCGCGACCGTTGCCGTCATTCGGCAGGAGACGGACTCCTGGAAGTGGACCTTCTTCGATCTTGGATTCCTGCTGGTCGTCTCACTGGGGGCGGGCGCTGCTGTCCATTGGATAGCGCGCCTGTTGGGCATGTAGTAGGCTCTACCTGACAAGGGGATAATGTGCGCAAGCTGGAGCGAGTAGCTGTTGCCGTCTTGGCTGTCTTGGTTGTGGCAGCTGTGACTATCGTCGTCGTCGGTCCACGGGTGGACCGGCCTTCCGTTCCCTCCGACAAAGCCCTCGAGCCTGGTGACACAGAGACGATGCCCGCCATCGTCGTCGAAATCCTAGAGGAAGGCGTCGTTGAGTTGGGGGCCGACACAACCCGACCCTATCAGCGGCTCGTGGTGCGGGTTGACGCTGGCTCGATGGTGGGTCAAGAGATTGTGGTCGACGAGGGCACGACCAACGTGATCGGCCGGGAGCGGCTCTTCGAGCCGGGCGACCGCGTCTTCTTGGAGCGATCCGTCGGACCGGATGAGGACCGCTACTACATTTCGGATGTGATCCGCCTTGGGCCGTTGATGGCCCTCCTCGCGCTCTTCGTCGCGCTCGTGGTGGTCGTGGGGCGATGGAAAGGATTGCGATCGCTGGGGGGCTCTGTCTTCAGCCTGGCTGTCATCTTTGGGTTCATCCTGCCGCGGATTATGGCCGGACAGAACCCGGTGAGCGTAAGCGTCGTCGGATCGATCGTACTCCTTGCCGTCTCCACGTACTTAACCTATGGGGTTAACTTCAAGGCGCACGCAGCGGTTGCCGGAATGATCATCAGCTTGGCGTTGACCGGTGGGTTGGCACGGCTGTTCGTGGGATGGACCAGCTTGACTGGGATGGGGACCGAGGAGAGCGCTTTCTTGGTGATGGAATACGGCTCCAGCATCGACTTACGCGGTCTGGTGTTGGGAGGCATCATCATTGGTTCCCTCGGCGTCCTGGATGACGTCTGCATCGGGCAGGCATCGGCGGTATTTGAGCTGATGCGCGCTAATCGACGGATGGACTGGCTTGATCTGTTCCGCAGCAGTCTCAACATCGGCACGGATCACATCGCCGCCATGGTCAACACTCTACTCCTGGCGTACGTGGGTGGAGCGATGCCACTGATGCTGGCTTTTTCGATCTATCAGGAGCCGCTGCTGCGGCGCCTCAACCGGGAGCCTGTGGCTGAGGAGATCGTGCGCACCCTGGTGGGTAGCTCCGGACTGGTGTTGGCCGTGCCGATCACGGGTCTCATCGCCAGTTTCTTGGCCCGATGGTCAAGTCAGGGCCGCCCGGGAGCGGTGCAAGAGGAAGATCATGCTTAGTGACCTGCTGGATCTCACGCGTCAGGGTGGGACGCGCCGCATATCTGACTTGGCTGAAGAGCTCGACACGACGCCAAGGCTGATCGAGGCGATGCTGGACGACTTGACACGTATGGGCTATGTGAAGCCCGTGGCCTCTAACTGCTCCGAGCGCTGTGCCAGATGTCCCATGTCTGATACATGCGCGGCCGGTGGCCCTCCGGATGTAGGGGGCAGAGCGCAGATATGGGTGCTGACCGAGGATCAAACGGCCTGGTAGGATAAGGCATACCGGATGTGACGGAGGGCGAAGAGTCGAGTGTCCCCGCCGGCTCTCCGTGGTCACACTACATTTGGTCCTGTCTCAAGGGCTGCTCGCAGCAGCTGACAAAACGCAGTCGGCAACTGCATTATCCTGGACAAGACCTTTGGCACCGGCTGCGCTGATGACGTCGGATCCTGCGGGCCATCTCACTTATGCTCTTCCCCCCGTGTCCGCCTCCGCAACTACCGACGCGGGGGCTTCCTGTGGCCTGCGAGGTCCAGCTGAGCCCACCGCCTGCACCAAACGCCCCGACCGGGTGAATCCTCTCGAGACGACAACGTTCCTGCCCTTACCGTGATGGTTTGCGATTGACCGTCGTTCGCACGAATGATATACTGCAACATCGATGAGAGATATTGGCCCGTGGAGAGGCTGTGCACCTGAACTGTGAGCTGACAGGAGGAGACTTGAGATGAACGTAGGTATTCCTAAGGAGCGAAGGGACCTGGAACAGCGGGTGGGGCTGACCCCCTACGGAGTGGATCTGTTGACCCGCGCCGGGCATCTTTGCTACATCGAGACGGAGGCCGGGCTGGCTGCCGGTTTCACTGATTACCACTACGAGCGGGTCGGCGGACACATCGTGTATTCTGGGGAGGAAGTCTACGGCCGATCTGATCTGGTCCTTAAGGCTGTGCGCCCCACCGATGAAGAACTGGATTGGCTGCGCGAGGAGCAGATCATTACCGGGTTCCTGCACTTGCCCGCCGCCCGGCGGAACAAGGTCAAGGCTCTGCTCGAAAAGAACATCACCGCTATTGCCTATGAGACCATTGAGGAGGAGGACGGAACTCTGCCAGTGCTCCGGCCCATGAGCGAGGTAGCCGGGAGGATGGCCCCGCAGCTGGCTGCCACCTATCTGCAAGGGACCCACAATGGGCGCGGCGTGCTCCTCAGTGGCGTCCCGGGGATCCCGGCCGCCAGTGTCGCCATTCTCGGGGCCGGTGTGTTGGGGACGAATGCGACGCGTACGTTCCTCGGCCTTGGGGCCCGCGTCCACGTCCTGGATCGGAACCAGGAGAACCTGCAAGAGATCGACGAGAAGTTCCAGGGGCGCGCCACAACGATGGTCTCGTATCCCTTCAACATCGCGCGCGTCGCTCGCTTCGCCGAGGTCTTGGTGGGGGCGGTTCTCGTTCCTGGCGCTCGAGCGCCGATAATCGTCACGCGAGACATGGTGCGTTCGATGAAGAGAGGTTCTGTGATTCTCGATTTCAGCATTGATCAAGGTGGGTGCGTCGAGACGAGTCGCCCCACCACGCTCCGAGATCCCGTCTATACCCAAGAAGACGTCGTCCATTTCTGTGTGCCAAACGTGCCGGGCGCAGTCCCGCGCACGGCGACACACGCCTTCAACAACGCCATCTGGCCCTACATCCGCCGTATTGCCAACGTTGGGCTGGAGCAGGCAGTCACTGAGATGCCGGCCCTTGCCTCCGGCCTCGCCACGAGAGCCGGGGAGATCGTCAACGACAGCTTGGCTGCGGCCTACTACGCCGGCGAGGGAGGTGAATCGTGAGCTGGATGGATGCCTACGAAAGTCGGGTCACAACGGCTGACGAGGCGATTGCCGAGGCTGTCCAATCTGGCGACCGGATCTTCCTCACCGGGAACTGCAGCGTCCCGCAGAAGCTGATGGAGGCGCTCGTCGATCGCGCGCCAGCCCTTCACGATGTGGAGATCTGTCACGCCCTCACGCTAGGGTCGGACGACTACGTCGCCCCGGAGATGGAAGGGCACATTCGCGCCAACTCCCTCTTCATCGGGCCGAACGTCCGCGAGGCAGTCCAGGAGGGCCGGGCCGACTTCACGCCCGTCCTCCTCTCGGAATTTACACTCCTGTTCAAGGACAGGGTTCTGCCCCTGGACGTGGCGTTTGTTCATCTTTCCCCTCCCGACGAGCATGGATTCTGCTCGTATGGCATCGAGACCGGACTGACCAAGTCGCCGGCCGAGTCCGCCGACATCATTATCGCTGAGGTCAACGAGAACATGCCGCGCTGTCTCGGTGATTCGTTCATCCACGTCAGCCGCCTGGACTACATCGTGCCGGTCGACTACCCGCTGCTCGAGCTGCCGATGACGGAGGGAGGGCTGTCGGACATTCACATCAAGATCGGTGAGTACATTGCCGAACTCATTCCGGATGGCGCGACCATGCAAATGGGCATCGGCG
>JASFVD010000165.1:0-5727 GCA_050050015.1 Anaerolineae bacterium
TGTCGTTCGCAAATGGGTACGTCGTTACAAAGCAGAGGGGGAGGCGGGCCTTCAGGACCGATCGCGCCGTCCACATCACAGTCCTCGCCAGACGCCGCCGGAGATCGAGGAGCAAGTGATGGAGGCCGGGGCGACACGCCCTAGGGAAAAGACAGGCTATGGGCGCCGGAGACTGGCCCACTATTTGGCGTGGCAGGGTCTTGAGATCTCGCCTCATACGATTCGCCATATCTTCCGCCGCCATCGCCCTCCGCAAGAGCGTGTCCGTCGGAACACCGTGTATCCTGCCCACTGGGCCTGGGATGTCGAAATGCCCTTCTCACTCATCCAGACAGATGCCAAAGATATCCTGGACAAAGGAGCTTTGGGCACCCGGAGAACTACCCATTTGCGCCGCCAGGGCCTCCCGCGCTACCAGTGGACGGCGTGTGGAAGCCGCACCAGGCTCCGGTTTCTGGCTTACAGCCATCGCCTCAATCGCACCAATGGCTTGACGTTCGTTATGCTCGTCCTGATGTGGCTCAGAGCGTTCGGCTGCGACACCCCTGTCACCTTCCAGACCGACTGGGGGCAGGAGTTTGGCGGCAACAACCCAGAGCGCGTGCGTCAGCTGTCCGAGCAATTCCTCGGCCCCTTGGATGGACAACTTGCTCGCTACCCCAAGGGCCGCAAAGGGTACAACGGCCGCGTAGAGCGCAGCCACCGCAGCGACGATGAGGAATTCTATCGCCCACTCCTCCTGGCTATCCAGGACTGTGACGAGTTCCTGGCCTACGGCCATCGCTGGGAGTACTTCTACAACACCCTGCGTCCCCACCTGGGCTACGACATGGATGGGCAACCGCCCCTCGACAAGCTCCGTGACCTCGGCTACACTGGTGATCCGGCCATCGCCATCTTCCCACCCTTCCTGCTGGACGATATCAGCACCTATCTCACGATGGCCTGTCACCCCGAAGATGGTATCGATCTGTTGACCCAATACATTTCTGCACTAATTGTCTTGACACCACGTGCCTTTTTGCGTATACTAGCAGGAGTCTGGGACAGCGTCGCATACTCACTAGAGCGCGCATCACACCAAGGAGGCCATGGTGTCCCCATCTCAAGCATCTCCCCTGGTCCTGGAGCTACGCGGTATTACCAAAGCCTTCCCTGGCGTTCTGGCCAACGATCACATCGATCTGACGCTACGCAAGGGTGAGATCCACGCCCTGCTCGGGGAGAACGGGGCCGGCAAGACAACCCTGATGAACGTGCTGTACGGCCTCTATGCGCAGAACGAAGGCGACATCTTCATCCGCGGAGAGCGAGTGACCATCACCGATCCTAACGATGCCATTGATCAGGGCATCGGGATGGTCCACCAGCATTTCATGCTAGTGCCCGTGTTGACGGTCACTGAAAACGTGATGCTCGGTGTGGAGTCGATCAAGAATGGCATATTCTTGGATCGAACCAAAGCTGCTCGGCGGGTGCGACAGATCTCCGAGCAGTACGGTCTCCAAGTCGACGCCGACGCGTACATCAAGAACCTGTCCGTGGGTGTCCAGCAGCGCGTGGAGATCATCAAGCTCCTATACCGCGAGGCCGATATCCTGATCTTGGACGAGCCCACGGCTGTGCTGACGCCCCAGGAGGTCGAGGATCTCTTCGAGATCATCCAGGCCCTAGTCGATCGCGGCAAGTCGGTGATATTCATCACCCACAAGCTGAACGAGGTCATGGACATTGCCGACCGCATCACCGTCCTGCGCAACGGTCGTGTCGTGGGAACCACGACGCCTCAGGAGACCAGCGAGAGTGAACTGGCAGCCATGATGGTGGGCCGGGACGTAGTCCTTCAGGTGGAGAAAGAAACTGCGCAAACCACAGAGACCGTGCTGGAGGTCGACGACCTTGAGGTCGTGGACGACCGCGGCAACGTGGCCGTACGGGGCGTCTCCTTCAAGGTTCAGGGCGGTGAGGTACTAGGTGTGGCTGGCGTCCAAGGTAATGGTCAGACAGAGTTAGTGGAGGCGCTGACGGGTTTGCGAGACGTTGTGGGCGGCCGATTTAGCATCATCGGCGTCGATATGACAGGGGCATCGCCACGCCGAATCTTGGAGCAAGGTGTCGCCCACGTCCCAGAGGATCGCCAGAAGGACGGTCTGGTGCTCAGCTTCCCGGTAGCTGACAACCTGGTGCTCAACACGTACTACATCGAACCGTTCGCCCATTTCCTGGTCCTAGACCAAGAAAGCGTCCTGGACGCGGCGGAGAAACGTGTGCGCGAGTTCGATGTCCGCACGCCAAGCGTGTTCGCGCTCGTCTCCAACCTCTCCGGGGGCAACCAGCAGAAGGTCATCGTTGCACGGGAATTCTCACGTCCCATCCGCCTCCTCATCGCGTCTCAGCCTACGCGAGGGCTGGACGTAGGCTCGATCGAGTACATCCACGGACGCATCATTGAGAAGCGCGATGAGGGAGCAGCCGTCCTGCTGGTGTCGCCGGAGCTGGAGGAGGTGATGAGCCTCTCCGACCGGATCGCCGTGATGTACGAGGGAGAGATCGTCGATATTGTGTCCCCTGAGGAAGCGACGCGAGAACAAATCGGCCTGCTGATGGCGGGCGTGAGGGAAGGTCGAAAGGAGGCTGAGCGTGCAAAGGTCGCCTGAGCAACTGCAGGTCGGGCTCGTCACCGACGCAGGCCGGATTGACGACGGCACCTTCAACCAATACGCCTACGAAGGTCTGAGGGAGGCCGCAGAGGAGTTTAACTTCCAGCCCGCCATCGTCGAGACTGAGTCACGCGATGATTATGAGGTCAATCTGCGCCAGGTGATTGACGGCGGCTGCACCGTGGTCATCGCCGTGGGGTCCAGGATGGGACCAAGTGTAGAGCGCGTCGCTGTGCGCCACCCGGACGTCCACTTCGTCGTGGTGGACCATGAGCCGGGCCCCGAGAGCAAGAATGTGACAGGCCTCCTCTTCGCGGAGGATCAAGCCGGCTTCCTGGCCGGCGCGCTGGCCGGGCTCGTATCCGCGGCGGCCAAGGTCGGCTTCGTCGGAGGTGAGGACGTGCCTGCCGTCCGAAAGTTCCAGCGCGGCTTCAAGCACGGACTTGCGCACACGAATCCTCGCGCCAGTGTTGCCGATGCCTACACTGACACCTTCACCGATGAAGAAGTCGGCGAGGAAGCCGGCCAACAGCTGGTCGCCGACGGCGCTGACGTCGTCTTTGCCGCTGCGGGACAGAGCGGTGGCGGCGCCATTCGGGCAGCCGCACAGGAGGGCGCCTGGGTTATCGGTGTGGACCAGGATCAATGGGTGACGACCTTCGAGGAAGGAAACGTACCGGGTGCCGATCGACTGCTAACCAGTGCCGTCAAGCGTGTGGATCACGCAGTCTACGAGGTCGTCCGGCGGGCTGCGCGGGGGCGCCTGCGGAGTGGCGTCATCCGCTTCGATCTGTCGAACGACGGTGTGGGCCTGGCATCTTACCACGCTGCCGACGTGACCGTCTCCTCGGAGGTGAAGGGCAAGATAAAGGAAATCGCTTCTGGTCTGCGCAGCGGCGACATTCACACCTTCGTCGGCCCAGAGGGAGAGGATCTCCGGCAGGGTCTTATCACCCGTCTGACGGCCTGGAACTGGCGAGCTGCGCTGATGCCGGTCCTGGCCATTTTCAGCGCGTTGATCATTGGTGGTGTCATGATCGCTGCGTTCGATCCCTCGGTCTGGGAAGCCTTCGGGGAGGGCTTCAGGTCCGGCTTGTCGGTAGCGTGGCAGTCCGTCGCCGTGGCCTACAAGTCCCTGTTCGAAGGCGCCTTTGGGAACCCTGCGCGTATCATTGAGGGGCTCAGGATTTATTTCGAGTCGGGTGATGCCGCAGAGCTAACCAAGGGTATTCGCCCGCTGACCGAGAGCATTCGCATTTCCACCCCTTACATCTTCGCCGGCCTGGCCGTGGCACTCGGCTTCCGCTGCGGCCTCTTCAACATCGGCGCCGAGGGCCAGTACTTCATTGGGGGCTTGGCCTCCGTCTTCGTTGGGTATAGCCTTCAAGGTCTGCCGTGGTTCATCCACCTTCCGCTGGCGCTGGCCGCCGGCGTGGTCGGCGGTGCATTCTGGGCCGCCATCGCAGGCTACCTCAGGGCGAAGACAGGGGCTCATGAGGTAATCAACACGATCATGCTGAACTACATCGCCTACCGCGTTGCGGACTTCCTTCTTCAAGTGGGCGGACCCATGGCGCGCCCAGAAGCCTCTTTGCCAGTGAGCCCGGAGATCGAGCGCACAGCGTATCTGCCGCAGTTCTTCCCGAACGATCCGTCGATCCGCATCAACGCCGGCATCTTTGTGGCACTCGCTGCCGTGTTCTTCGTCTACTGGGTGTTGTTCAAGACAACCATTGGCTTTGAAATCCGTTCCGTGGGAGCCAATCCGCGGGCGGCGCGAACGGCTGGCATGAACGTAGCGAAGAACTTCGTCTTGGCGATGGCCCTGAGTGGTGGGTTGGCCGGTTTGGCAGGCGCGCACGATATCCTGGGCGTGCTCCACTACATGCCCAATGCCTTCTTCTCGGGATATGGCTTCGACTCGATCGCGCTGGCGCTCCTTGGGAAGAGCCATCCGGTGGGCGTCCTTTGGGCCTCGCTCCTTTTCGGCTTTCTCCGAGCCGGGGCGCAGCGCATGCAGGCTCCACCCGCTTTCGTGCCTGTAGACATCATCCAGATCGTGCAGGCATTGATCATCATCTTCATCGCTGCGCCTGAGGTGATTCGCTTGATCTATAGGATTCGCGCCCCCAAGGAGGAAGGCGAAGCCATCTTCACCAGGGGTTGGGGTAGCATATGATGACGCTAACGAACAAATCCATCTGCAACAGATCACCCTTCAGCACCGCGCCGTTGGCCTTGGACGGGTGTCGGAGGAAGCCGAGGGTCCACGTTGTCCGGCTGAGGGACACGACAGGAGGATCAGATGAGTGAAGCACAGAACGAAGTCCGCACCCGTGGAAAGTCGCCTCGCCGGGCGACCACGTTCGGGCTGGTCTTCATGGGAGCCGGCCTTCTGATCTTCCTCCTCTTCGCCCAAGGGGTCACGAAGGGACAGACCACGACCTTCGCCCTCATGCCCCGACAATCGAAGTCCCTGGTAGTGCCGGATCTCTCGTTCCCCACCTTGAATGCCCTATACGCGTTCGCCGCCCTCTCGGTCTTCATCGGCGGATGGCAACTGGCCCGCGGTTTCCGGAGAGTCAACCTGGCGCTGGGAGCCGTGGCTGGGATCTTCGTGCTCGCTTTTCTCGCCTGGGCCGCTCGCGACAACTCCCTCAACCTAACGGGGCTCCTGAGCAGCGCGCTCCTGCGAGCCGTGCCCATCGCGTTGGCCGCCCTATCTGGTGTCATCTGCGAGCGCTGCGCCGTGATCAACATCGGCATCGAGGGCATGATGCTCACCGGGGCCTTTGTAGCCACGCTGATGGGCAGTCTAGCAGCCATGATCTGGGAGTGGCCAACCGTGATTGCCCAGCTCTTCGGGCTGACCAGCGCCCTCGCCTCCGGGGCCCTGCTCGGTCTGCTCCTCGCAGTGCTGGCGGTGCGCTTCAAGATCGACCAGATCATCGCCGGCACGGCGATCAATATCCTGGCCACGGGCATCACCAGCTTCCTCAGCGCCCGCATCCTGGCCGAGTTCACGCAGCTCAACAGACCTGGCATCTTCCCCCGATTCGCTGTCCCG
>JASFVD010000166.1:0-5722 GCA_050050015.1 Anaerolineae bacterium
CGAAGGAGACTTGCCGTCTGAAGCGTGCGCTAAAATGGTCACCCGGCAGGCTATCGGCTGGGCCACCTGAAGACCACGCGTGACTGAGGCTGCCCGATCCCTCCCGGACCATGACCGCAGGTTCCCACCACAGCGCCGGATTGCCCCAGTACTCAGCGTACCACTGAGAGCCATCCCGAGTCTCCCTGGCGAGCTCGAAGCCCGGCCCCCACCAGAAGGCACTCAGCGCAGCTGTGCCAAAGCCGTCGTAGGCTTCCACAGTCACGTGGTGTTCACCGGGGTCGAGGTGCCGCGTCACATAGTGCTGGGAGGAACTCCCCCAACCGTCGACTACCGTCTCGCCGTCAATCTTCAAGCGAGCGCCCTCGTCGTATCCCAAGCCGAACGTGTAGTCGCCGCCTGGGAACGTGATCGTCCGGGAGAAGCGCACGCTGAAATCGTCGTCCGGGCACCCCTCAGCCGGAGCGCCCTCCCCCCAGGTCTCGAACACGTACGTCCCAGCCCGATCGCCCGTGGCGCAGGGATCGATCAGGGAATCATCGCCGTAGATCTCGACAGACCATCCAGGCTCGTGAAGCCACCCGACAATGTCCGTATAGCCTGTCACGCACCAGTCGTTGACCGCCAGCGTGTTGTGCCCAGTCTCGGAGCCGTTCTGCTCGATCACCTGTATGGTCCCGTCGCCTGTGGAATCGACGTCGGACGCAACGACCACGGACGTATGTCCATACGTGGTGGTGGCGCCGTAGCTCAGCACGTCGTCCGGTTGCGGCGCCCTTCCCTCTGTGCAGTTCCACTCCTTCTCCAACAGTTCGCCGCCGTAGTTGTCGACAACCTGGTTGCCGTTTGCCGGGTACGGCAGGATGCCGTACGCCAGGTAGAGAAACCGCATACTGAGCTCGGGGCACTGCCACTCAATCTGAAGGGATCCAGCGCCGAAGTCGACAAGGGCCCACACGTCCTGGTCAAACCATGGTCGAGGGCCGCATGCTTTCAAGCCGCGATACTCGGCACCGAGGGGATAGGGAAAGACCTGCGTCGCCGAGTAGAAATGCGTGGCATCACATTCGCCACCCCACCACGGCGGAGAGGGCAGATCCGGCGCCGAGGCGGTCATCGCAGAGGCACCGGTGACCGGCGGCTTCTGCCGCTGCGCCGACGCCAGGCTGGTGGACGGCTGGCTCAGATCGGCGCTTCCGATCGGACTGTCGGGGAATGCGAGCGACGATGGTGACGCCGATCGTGCCGAATCCAGCTCGCCCTCGAGCTGCCGGCTGGCTCGAACGATCCAGAGGCGCGGCCCAGCCTCTACGACCCACTCGGTGATCGACACGGGCACCCTCGCCTCACCGCTGACCCGCAAGTCCACGACGCTGGTCGAGCCGGCGACGGGCTCTCCGAAAAGGTGCAAGATCGCTCCCGCCTGAGGATGCCCACCCTGCTCGCGCCGGTACGCTCGAAGAGCCGCACGATAGGCCTCCTCTCCGCCGGCACGAGCGACAGGAACCGATTCGGTTGGCGGTGACACGCCAAAGGGGACCGCTGTGATGGACAGCTCCCTGAAGAGAGGTTCCCGCTCCACTGCCGTGGCGACCTGGATCGCCGAACCTGGATCTGGCGTAGCAAACTGTAGATTCGACAGAAACGACGTGGTGATCTCCAGTGTAACGCCGTCGAGGGTGACGACGGTGGACGACGGAATGCGGCTTGTTGTAGATCGCGCGTGGATCGAAAAAGCGTCGGATGCGAGCCAGGCCTCGGCGGGGAGAGGCGACAGCATCAACCATGCGACGGCAGCGAGACCAGCCGCCCACTTGCGCATCCTGAGCCTCACGTGACCTTCAGCCAAAGTGTCATTCGCAGAGGCCCATCCGCGGCCTTGGGCCGCACGGCACCGGGTGTGATGTTCGCCTCGGTGCTATCCAGCGGGGCTCACTGGACGAGGGCCATCGTCCGAGCGAGGTATCATGGAGTGCCCTTCATCAGCAGCGTCCAAGAACCCTTCTGCACCGTTTCGTCCTCCTGATTCAAGACCTCAACATCGAGGACGACGAATCCGCCACCCAGCCGGGCCATCTCTTTCTTGCGCGCCACTTCAAAACGGGCGTGAATCGTGTCCCCGAACTTGATCGGTCCGCGAAACTTCCACTCCAACGAGGTGAATGCCTGGACGGTCCCGTCACCGAATCCCAGGCGGTCGCTCAAGCCGCTGACGATAGACAGTCCCAGCAGGCCGTGGGCGATACGCTCTCCGAACCTGGTACCCTTGGCGTACTCGGCGTCCGTGTGAAGTTGGTTGTAGTCACCGGAGAGAGCGGCAAAGCGCATCACGTCGCTCTCGGTGACGGTGCGGCCGGCCGTCTCAATGACCTCGCCGATCTCGAATTCCTCAAAGTAGCGGCCGCGGGGCCCGCTCTGTTCCATCATCAGAAACCCTCCCTGGTCACTCACCAAAGCCGACACCGATTGTAGCACGCCACCTGGAACCTGCCAGTCTGGGACGGGCAGAAGGAAAGTTGCTGTCTTACGCGAAGGTTGGGACCACCACGCATGCCGCATGGGCTGCGGCGCCCTTCTCGGCAGGTCCACCTTGGACTATCAAGGGGTCGGGCTAGCCGCCACCGTTCAGGACCTGCTGGAGAAGCCGCCCGGTATAACTGTCGTCGATCTCAGACACGTCCTCCGGCGCGCCTTGGGCCACAATCTGACCGCCGGCATCGCCTCCTTCGGGGCCCAGGTCAATGATCCAATCGGCGACCTTGATGATGTCCGGATGATGCTCAATGATGGCTACCGTGTTCCCGGCGTCCACGAGCCGGTTGAGCACGGCGATTAGCTTGTCGACGTCGGCAGCGTGGAGGCCCACGCTCGGCTCATCGAGTACGTAGAGCGTCTGCCCGGTCGCGCGCTTGCTCAGCTCCCTGGATAGCTTGACGCGCTGTGCCTCACCCCCGGACAGAGTGGGCGACGGCTGCCCGAGCGTGATGTAGCCCAGCCCAACGTCCTGGAGGGTCTTCAACTTGCGCTTGATCTTCGGATGGTTGGCAAAGAATTCAGCAGCCTCATCGACCGTCATGTCGAGAACGTCCGCTATGTTCTTCCCCCTGTAGCGCACCTGGAGCGTCTCTCGATTGTAACGGCGACCGTGGCAGACGTCACAAGGGATGTAGATGTCGGGCAGGAACTGCATCTCAATCTGAAGCGTTCCGTGGCCCTTGCAGGCCTCACACCGCCCGCCCTTGACATTGAACGAGAAGCGACCCTTATCGTACCCACGCACCTTCGAATCCGGGAGCGAGGCGAACAACTTGCGGATTGGCGTGAACACACTGGTGTAGGTCGCGGGATTGGAGCGCGGTGTGCGACCGATAGGCGACTGATCGATGTTGATCACCTTGTCGATCTGCTCGACGCCCTCAATGCGGTCGTGGTCCCCAGCCGGGTCATGGGAGCCATGGAGGAACTGCGCCATGCGCCGATACAGTGTGTCGATCAGCAGCGACGACTTCCCCGAGCCGGAGACGCCCGTGATGCAGACGAACCTCCCTAGCGGAATGCGCACGTCGATGTCCTTCAGGTTGTGCTCTCGCGCTCCGCGGACAACCAAATGGTCCCCATTCCCCTCGCGGCGCTGATCGGGAATCGGGATCGATCGGCGGCCCGACAGGTAGGCACCGGTGACACTCTCGGGCGTATGCACGATGTCCTCCACCGTCCCGGCTGCGACGACCTCCCCGCCGTTCTTGCCGGCACCCGGGCCGAGGTCGATGATCCAGTCCGCTGCCCGGATGGTAGCGTCATCATGCTCCACGACCAGAAGGGTGTTACCCAGATCGCGCATCTCGTGAAGGGTGCTGATCAGTCGAGCTTGATCACGATGGTGAAGTCCAATGCTCGGCTCATCCAAGACGTAGAGCACACCGACTAATCGAGAGCCGATCTGCGTCGCCAGTCGGATGCGTTGTGCCTCGCCCCCGGCCAGCGTCGTGGCCGTTCGATCAAGGGTAAGGTATCCCAGGCCCACGCTCACAAGGAAGTGGAGTCGGTCACGGACCTCCTTGAACACCCTCCGACCGATCTGCCACTGTGTGTCCATGAGCCCCGACGGCGTCTCCAAGACCTCGACTGAGTCCACCGTTTCCTCAAATCTGCCGTCCGAAAGATCATCGATCCATTCTAGCAGCCGACTGACCGGCCAACGGGTGAGCTCGTTGATGGCCTTGTCTGCCACGGTCACCGCCAGAGCGACCGGGCGCAGCCGAGCGCCACCGCAGGCTGGGCACGGTCGGTGCGTCATGAACCTCTCAATCTTGCCACGGATGTAGTCAGAGTCCGTCCCACGATAGCGCCTCTCCAGGTTCGGGATGACGCCCTCGAAGTGAGTTCGGTACTTGCGGTGGCGCCCCTCACGATTGATGTACTGAACCTGAATTCGCTCATCGCCGCTCCCGTAGAGGATGATGCGCTGCTGAGCCCCATTCAACTCACGCCAAGGCACCTCCGTGGGAATGTCAAAATGACTGCACACGGCCTCGATCATCCGCCAGCGATACCTGCGTCGGTCGTCCGTATTCCAGGCCTGGATGGCCCCTTCTGCAAGGCTCAGCTCCGGGTTGGGCACGACGAGCTCCGGGTCAAGCTTCATCTGCGTACCCAGGCCTTCACACTCCGGGCACGCTCCATGCGGACTGTTGAATGAGAACGTCCTGGGTTCGATCTCCGGCAGGCTTATCCCACAGACCGGGCACGCCAAATGCTCCGAGTAGAGCACGTCATGGGTCCGGTCCGACGAGACATTGTTGACAATCACCATCCCGTCGCCCAGCTGGAGCGCCGTCTCCATTGAGTCAGTCAAACGAGAGCGAAACCCCTTCTCACCGTCTCTCGGGACGATCAGTCGATCCACGACTGCCTCGATGGTATGCATCTTGTAGCGATCGAGTTCGATCTGTTCGTCCACGTCACGCACCTCGCCATCGACGCGCACGCGAACGAAGCCAGCCTTGCGCACGTCCTCGAAGATCGCCTCGTGCTCTCCCTTGCGATCCTTGATCAGCGGCGCCAGGACCTGAAAGCGAGTCCCGGGAGCCATCGACATCACCGCGTCAACGATCTGCTCAGCACTCTGCCTGGTCACTTCGCGCCCGCACTGCGGACAGTGGGGCACTCCGATCCGCGCGTACAGCAAGCGCAGGTAGTCATAGATCTCGGTCACTGTCCCGACCGTCGACCGGGGGTTGTGTGAAACGCCGCGCTGGTCGATGGAGATGGCGGGAGACAATCCCTCAATCTGATCCACGTCGGGTTTCTCCATCTGCCCCAAGAACTGACGTGCGTACGACGAGAGACTCTCCACGTACCGTCGCTGGCCCTCCGCGTAGATGGTATCAAAAGCCAGGGACGACTTCCCGGACCCAGAGATACCAGTGACGACCACCATCTGGTCGCGAGGTATCTCGAGGGTGATATTCTTCAAATTGTGCTCTCGCGCCCCTCGGACGATGAGCTTGCTCTTGTTATCCCGTTCATCGAACATACGTCACCAAGCTTGCCCTCTCTAGTGCGTGTCTCACCAAGGCAACCCATCATGCTAGCACGTTTTCCCGGGTGGACAACGCGATGAGCCTTTGCTATAATGATTCCTCCCGTATTGAGGTGCTTGGGCCACACAGCCCTCCCCCCAGAGGACGAAGAGCACGAACACGCCTAAGAGAGAGACCAG
>JASFVD010000167.1:0-5699 GCA_050050015.1 Anaerolineae bacterium
TCAGTGGGTGGGACTGGGCCCCTTCCCCGGTATCATCGCCTTGACCGTCCACACCATCGCGGCGCTCGGCAAGCTCTACTCGGAGGCCATCGAGAGCATCGACCCAGGGCCCATTGAGGCCATACAGGCTACAGGGGCAACCCAACTGCAGACCATCATGTTCGCCGTGGTGCCGCAGATGATTCCGCCCTTCGTCTCCTTCTCCATCTATCGGTGGGACATCAACGTCCGCATGTCGACCGTCGTCGGTCTTGTAGGTGGCGGCGGCATCGGTTTCATCCTCATTCAGTACATTCGCCTCCTCAACTTCCGTGCGGCGGGAATCGCCGTCTGGTTCATCGCCGTCACTGTGGCGATTCTGGACTACGTCAGTGCGGAAATCCGGGAGCGGTTTGTGTAGGCCGGTTTGCCATGCGTAGACCGCACCTGGCGGTCGTTGTCGTCAGCTGGAATGTGAGGGAGTTGCTGGCCTCGTGCCTGCGCTCCCTCTTTGCTGACCTGGCTGCCTCGAGAACGGAACCGGTGGTCTGGGTGGTCGACAATGCGTCCACCGATGGCACGCCGAAGATGGTGGAAGCCTTGTTTCCAGATGTGCGCATCGTGCCCTGCAGCGAGAACCGCGGGTTCGCCGCTGCCAACAACATGGCGCTGAAGAGAATCCTCCTGCAATCAGAAGCTGACAGCGATGACTCCTACGCCTGGCTCCTGAACCCGGATACGGAAGTACAGCCAGGAGCCACGGCGGCCTTGATGGGTGCCCTCGAGCAACACGGTACCGTCGGGGTGGTCGGAGCGAAGCTCCTCTACCCGGATGGCTCCCTTCAGCAGAGCGCCTTTCGATTCCCAGGCTTGCTGCAGTTGGCGTTCGAGCTCTTCCCCCTGCCTCAGAGGCTATACGACACCCGCCTCAACGGGCGGTATCCACGGCACTTGTATGAGAGCGAGGAGCCCTTCCCCATCGACCATCCCCTCGGCGCGTCGATGATGGTTCGCAGGGAGACCATCGAGGATGTGGGGCTCCTCGACGAATCCTTCCACATGTACTGCGAGGAGATTGACTGGTGTTGGAGGATGCGAAAGGCTAACTGGAACGCCTTGTGCGTGCCTGCGGCCAGCGTCGTCCACCACGCCGGCCAGTCGTCGTCTCAGGTGCCAATCCGATCCTTCGTCAACCTATGGACGAGCCGCGCCCGCCTCTATGCGCGCCACCAGACATCGCTGAAGTGGCGCCTGGCGCAAGCGATGGTTCGCGTCGGTATGCGGCGCCAGATGGAGGGAGCCCCTCCGGAGGTGGTCGAGGCCTGTCAGCAGGTGATCGAAGCGTGGGGGATAGCGCAGTGACTGTCACGGTCGTCGTGCCGACGCTCAACGAGGAGGACAACATCGTCGACTGCCTCCAGAGCCTCACGTTTGCTCGACGCCGCGTCGTGTTCGACTGCTATAGCGCTGACAGGACAGCGGACCTCGCTCAAAGCGCGGGGGCTGAGGTGCTCCATCACTCCTTTGAGGATTTCGCCCAGTTTCACAATGCCGCGATGGCGCGCGTCGAAGCCGAGTGGATTCTGTTTGTGGACGCCGACGAGCGAGCGACCCCAGAGCTGGCTGCAGAGATCGAAGAGGTGATTGACCAGGACCCCAAGGAAGTACTCTGGTGGATCCCCAGGCACAACTACATCTTCGGACGGCTCACCAGAGCCGCTGGCTGGTATCCAGACTATCAGGCCCGGCTCCTCCGCCCGGAATATGTCCATTGGGAGCGTCCCGTGCACGAGATCGCCGTGGCCGACGGGCCCGAAGGATACCTGGAAAACCCTCTCGTCCACTACAACTACGACGACGTGGCCGATTTTATGGCCCGTCAGGAACGCTACAATCGCTACGACGCCAAGATTCTCTTCGAGGAGGGTGTACGGCCCCATCTCTACACGCCATACACCCAGTTTGCGCGCCATTTCTGGTGGCGGTTCGTCACACTGGATGGCGTGAGCGAGGGGCTGCACGGTCTTCGCCTCAGCTTTCTCACGGCCTTCTACGAGATGAGGAAACACCAGCGCCTGGCGAAGATGTGGCGCGAGAAGGAGCGTTGACGGCACCGGGCATGTATGCTATACTCCAATTCGCAGTATATTGAGTGTCGGACCTTGACCTCGGTCGGCGTGAACGCAGACCAGGCAGGGCGTGGAATCTGGCAGCAAGAAGGAGGTGCGCGTTCGGGACCAGGGCGAAACTAGTTGAGCCTGTTCTAGTGCTGAATGGGAACTATCAACCGCTCAACGTATGTAATACAAGGCGGGCCATAGGGCTGGTTCTTGCCGGCAAGGCCACCGTTCTGGAGAACGGCCGGGGCGTGATTCGAACAGTCTCCCGCACGTATGAGCGTCCGTCTGTCATTCGCCTAGTCTATATGGTCCACCGTCCCCGCCCGCGCGTTCGGCTGTGCAAGCGAGAGATTCTCCGCCGCGACAAGTACCGCTGCCAGTATTGTGGAGAGCGGACAAAGCACCTCACCGTTGACCACGTCGTCCCGCGCCATCGCGGAGGGGACTACGTCTGGGAGAATCTGGTGGCGGCGTGCCCAGAATGCAACCGACGCAAGGGGGGACGTACTCCCGCAGAGACGAGCCTGAGCTTGACGCGCGAGCCCTTCGAGCCGAGACCTACTGCACAGTATCTCTTCGGCCGATACACGGGGGGCGTCGACGAGTGGACGGACTATCTACAGGGTTGGTAGACAACAAGAGTGGATTCCAGCGCAAGGGCCGGGCTGACCATCCCGGCCTTTTCCGCTTCTGGGAAGGCAGCACCATACCAACCCGGGGCTTGTTGTGGGTCAGCACACTCAATTGAGTACGAGCCTCAGAGGTGACGAAGTCACTCCCATCAAGGAATCTCTGTCAATGGAAGAATCATTCAACTACGGCGGTCAGGCCGTCATTGAAGGCGTGATGATGCGTGGCTCGCAAACGATGGCCGTCGCGCTGCGTCGACCCGAAGGGGATATCTTCGTCGAGACGGAACCACTCAACGAGGTGCTCTACCGTGGCCCAATCAGCCGTATCCCGTTCCTGCGGGGCCTCACGAGCCTGTGGGATACACTGGGGCTCGGTATGAGGGCATTGATGACATCGGCCGACGTTGCCATGGGTGAGGAGGCATCGCTCTCAGGTCCGGTCAGCTGGGGCACCGGCCTGGTCGGTATTGGCCTGGGCGTAGGCATCTTCATGCTCCTGCCATCGTTTCTGGCTGGCGTACTCGCGCCCGTCGTGCCGTCGGAGTGGCTAATCAGTCTACTGGAGGGGGTCTTCAGACTGCTCTTGGTTGTGGGCTACGTGTGGGCCATCGGTCACATGCCGGATATCGAGCGAGTGTTCGCCTATCACGGCGCGGAGCATAAGACGGTCAACGCGTACGAAGGGGGCGAGACCCTGACCGTCGAGGCAGTTCGCGACTTCCCCAAGGCCCATCTGCGCTGCGGCACGTCACTTCTTCTCACTCTGGTCGTGCTCTCAGTACTGCTCTTCGCCCCTCTTGACCCGCCTTCCCTCCTGTGGCGCCTGCTAAGTAGGCTGGCCCTGCTCCCGGTCTTGGTAGGTGTAGCCTACGAGTTCATCCGCTTGACAGCGCGCTTCGCCGACCGCTCCTGGATGAAGATATTGATGGCGCCCAACCTAGCGCTCCAGCGCCTGACGACCAGGGAGCCTGACGATCAGATGCTCGAGGTGTCGATCGCGGCCTTCAAGGCCGTGCTGGCGGACGAGGGAGACGCCGACGACACCGCAGCCTAGGAAAACAGTGATGGACACGCTTTCCGCCATCCATCGGCGCTTCAGTGTCCGCAGCTACGCCGCTGAACCCGTCGAGTCAGCTCTGCTTGAGCGACTCCTTAGCTTCGCCGAGCGCACGGACCACTTGAGGGACGTTCCCCCTCGTGTGGCCTTGATCAGTGGGCAAGCCGCTGTCCAGAACGTTCTGACGTTCATGGTGGGATCCTACGGCTTGGTGAACAACGCGCCTCACTTGTTGGCGGGCATACTGCCGGCGAAGAGCGAAGAAGCGCGCATCGACCTTGGATACGCGCTAGAACAGGTCGTCCTGGAGGCGACGCGCCTGGGACTCGGGACGTGCTGGATCACGGGCACGTACAACGCCGAACGCGCCGGTGACGCCGTCCGCCTGTCTCCCGGCGAGACTGTCGCAGCAGTGTGCGCCTTGGGCCAGGCCACCGAGAAAGGGCCAGGTCGTCTTCACACCAGGTTGATACGGCGTCTAGCCGGAGGGCACAGACGAAAGCGTCTGTCCGAGATTGTCTTCTCCGAGCAGTGGGGTAGACCCTGGTCCGCCAAGGGCGCGGACCCGACGTTGGTCACCTTACTCAAACACGCACGCCTCGCCCCCTCGGCGCACAACGGGCAGCCTTGGCGCTTCATCGTCCAGCCTGATGGACTCTCTCTGGCCGTGATTCGCCCCAGCTTCATCGATGCCGGTATCTCGATGTCACACGTCGCGTTGGCCGCTGCAGCTGCCGACCGCGAGGGCCAGTGGGACCTGCGCCTGAGGGACGAAGCTTTGGCGGAAGCGTGCAGCATGCCCGACAGGGCAATGCCCATAGGGACATTCCGATTCAAAGACAGCTAGAACGCCCCGCTCGTCCTTCCCACAGACAGCGCTTCCAACACCCCGAAGAGTCACCGTCGGTCGGTCCCTGCCCAGGAGTGAAGACGACTAGGCCGACGGGGGTCGAGCCATCTCATCCAACAGGCTCACCAGGTACTTCGTGACGACGAAATCGTCGATCCGAATGTGCTCATTGGGCGCGTAGGCCTCCGATCCTACGTAGCCGACCCCGGCGGCTGTGGTCACTGGTGCGCCGAACTAGCCACGAGGCTGGAAGACTCCCGGAGCATCACGGATCCCCACCATCCACTACGACGGTGACGGAGGAACGATATCTGCAGTGCCCAATCGACGGTCACCCAGTTTCGGCGGCTACGAACGCGTGGACAGCGGTGCTCAGGATCCAGCGACGACGGGGGATTGACCAAAGAGAGTTGTCAGCTGACGACGTGGACGCCTTCACCCTCCACGACCTCGCCGATCACCCAACAAGGATGTCCCGACTCATCAAAGCGTCGTATCAGGTCACTCATTCCTTCTGGCGGCACTGCCGCGAGCAACCCGCCTGACGTCTCGGGCGTGTAGAGCAACTGCCGCATCTCCTCGTCGATTTCCGGAGCAAAGGTCACGGCGTGCTGGTAGGCCTCTTCGTTGTTGCAGGTGCCGCCAGGGAAGAGGCGCATGCCCGCGTATTCTTGGGCTCCCGCCAGAAACGGTATTCGGTCCAGGTGGAAGCGAAGCCGCACACCACTCGTCTCGGCCATCTCGTGGCCATGGCCCAAGAGGGCGAAGCCAGTAACGTCGGTCACGGCGTGCACGTCTACGTCCTGCATGATGCGAGCGGCCTCGCGATTCAGCTCCTTCATACTCTCGACCGCTGAGGTCACGTGCTGCGGGGCAGCCTTGTTCGACTTGAGGACTGTCGTGATGATGCCGACGCCAAGCGGCTTGGTTAGCATGAGTGCATCGCCCGGACAAGCGGTGGCCTTCGTCCATACGCGGTCTGGGTGCACGATGCCCATCACCGAGAGCCCATACTTGGGCTCCTTGTCGTCAATTGTGTGACCTCCAGCAAGAACGCCCCC
>JASFVD010000168.1:0-5683 GCA_050050015.1 Anaerolineae bacterium
CCTTGCGCACCCTGATCATCCAGTCCTCGGGTGTCGTCTGTTGCACCTCGAGCACGCTGTGCCCGCGATTGGTGACGCTCAGGGGCACATTGTCCGCCGCGGGCGCGTAATCCACGACTACCTCGAGCACCTGTCCCGAATCCATCTTCTCCAGCGTCAAGATGGTCTTGACGAAGGTGTAGGGGCAGACCTCTCCCCTCAGGTCGAGCTTTCTAGCTGTGTCGACGACGCCGTTCATACTCATTCCATCCTTGGCAAAGCTTGTTTCCACCTTCGCCGTGTCCCCGTCTAGCCAACGAGTTCTCCAGGCTGGGGCCCGAAGAGAGCCAACTCGATTCCAGCCTAGCCGTCCACGCCATCATGCGTCAGTCAGAGCCGGTGGCAGGCCCGCAAGCCTGACTATCTCGAAACTGGCGCTCTCTCGGACTCAGGCGCGACAGTCCGGGGCTGCTTGCACTGGATGACCACGCGCTCGCTGATCTGTTCCACGGGGACAAGGCCCCACGCAGCCTCGTCCATCCTGTCGAAGTAATCGTCCAGGAATCGCAACTCCGCCTCTCGTATGTCAGCCTCGGTCTCCTGAAGGTCCCTGATCGAAACCGTGCCCAAGAGCTGTCTTCCCGAGAGAACCGGCAGGTGCCGGATGTGAAGCTCCTCCATGATCGCCATCGCGGCTCGACACGTGCTGTTGGGATCCAGCACAACCACCTCGTCGGTCATCACGTCTTCGACTCTGGTTGAGGCCGGGTCGAGCCCCTCCGCCACAACCCGTGTCATGAGATCGCGTTCCGAGAAGATGCCAACCTGATCGACGAAGACGCCGGGCACGTAGCCTTCCTCCAGGACTGGCACTGCCCCGATCTGGTGCTTCGCCATGTAGCGTGCCGCCTCGGCTACGTCATCGCTCTCGAGCACGAAGTAGACGGGCCGGTTCGTCACAATATCCCCCACGCTCATCTGTCGAATGGCCATCGATACCTCCTCACGATGTCCCCGCCGTAGCGGGGCCCCATCATCTCGGTCTCGGCTCACGCCTGGGCGCAGCCGATGTCCCGAAGCAGTGTTTCCAGCCTGCAAATGGGCAGTCTCCGCTCAGCATGGGCGCCGCTGCCGCAGGTTTCAGCCTGTTCCATGGATCTCCAGGTGTACCAACGTGTGTCGTCACTGGCCCAGCAGTTCGTAGCCGGCCGCTCTCCATGCGTTCATGCCGCCGTCTACCTCGAACACTTGTGAGTAGCCGAGAGAGACCAGTGTCTCCGCCGCCGTCGTGCTCATCGACCCGCTGCGGCAGTACAGCACAATGGGATCGTCCTTCTCGGGCAGCTCATCCGTGTGCTGGGCTATATCGTCAAACGGGATGAACAGGTCCGTCTGCGCGATCTCACCCTCGTAGGGCACGTGGACGTTGACCAGCGTGAAGTCCTTGTCCTCCAACATTGTGGCGAGCTGGTCCACTGTGATGTCAGTGTAGCTCCCGTCGACCTGCGATGGCTGGCTCAACAGGGCGCAACTCGTCATCAGCAGTGCCACGGCCGCCGCCAGAACGACGTGTGCCCAAGTTCGGAACCTACGTATCATCTTGCCTCTCCACTCCCATCAACGGATTCTACCAGTGCGCCTCCACAGCCAATAGAGGGGTTCAGCCCGTGCCGGAACCCGCCATTTGGCGGGGATGGCTCCGCGATCCCAAGCGTGCGATGATGGTGCTGTAGGGTCGACCTTCCTCGTCTGCCACGATTCGGGGCGCTGTGGCTCATGTGGACGAGATGATGCCTCCACCGAGCACGTCCGACCCCTGGTAGAAAACGGCTGCCTGTCCCGGCGTGACGTCGCGCAAGGGGTGCTCCAGTTCGACCTGGAGCCTTCCTTCCCGTCCAGAACTCAGTAGCGCCCGCTCCTGACTGCCGGTGGAGCGGATCTTCAACCCTACCTCGGCCGGCAGCGCCGGCCGGTGACCGACAACGAAGCTTGGACTCTCCACCTGGAACCGGCGTCGGCCGAGCTGTGAGGAAGGCCCGACGATCAAGGCGTTGTCGGCTACACGCTTCTCCAGGACGTACAGCGGCTCTGACCAGCTGATCCCGATGCCGCGGCGCTGTCCGATGGTATAGAGCGGCAGGCCTTCGTGTTCCCCCAGCCTCTGGCCTTCCCGATCGAGGATGGGGCCACGATCAAGGACCTCGGGAGCGTACGCGCGCAGAAAACGGCCGTAGTCCTGGTCGCGTACGAAGCAGATGTCCTGACTCTCCTCTCTCCTCGCCACGGGCAGATCCCGTATCTCTGCCATCCTGCGTACCTGAGCCTTCGTGTACTCCCCGAGCGGGAAATGAATGTGCCTCAGCTGCTCCTGACCCAGCGTGTAGAGGAAATAGCTCTGATCCTTGTGCCGATCCGACGCACATGCCAGGTGGCAGGTCCCGTTAGTCCGCCGGAGGCGAGCGTAGTGGCCCGTGACCAAGCAAGATGCACCCGCGATCTTGGCCATCTCCAACAGGTAGCCGAACTTGAGGTGTTTGTTACAGGCGACGCACGGGTTCGGAGTTCGGCCGCGACGGTACTCGTCCACGAAAAGGTCCACGACGGATTCCTTGAACCGTCGAGCGCAGTCGAGGACGTGGAAGGGGATCTGGAGGGCTCGCGCGACCCGGCGCGCATCCTTGACTGCCTGGGGGGCGCAGCAGCGGTTGCTGACGCCTCGACCAGGCTCACTCCAGAGGTGGAGCATCACGCCGGTTACGGCGTACCCTTGTTCCAGCATCAGCGCAGCAGCTACAGAGCTGTCCACCCCACCGCTCATGGCGACGATGACTCGTTCTCTATCGGCCATGGTGGCACCAGAGATTGTCTATTGGACGGGAAAGGTCGACGGCCCCAGGTGAGTCAGTCCCTGCCCAAACGAGCCCTACTGCGGTGAGCAACTGCACCCCTCCTCGGAGCTGCCGCAGGTTTCCCCTCCGCCAAGGAGAGCAGCTCGTATCATGGCGGTTGCGCACCCAACGCCGCTGTCCACCCAGATGGCTCTCGTCGGGCAGTTGCGCTGACAGGCGCCACACTCCATGCAAGCTTCTGGACGAATCAGCTGGGCCGCGGCCCTCGACCGGGCGGCCGAAGAACGACCGTCCAGAGCGAAGACGCCGTGCGGGCAGACATCGGCGCACAGGCCGCACCCGGTGCACAGGTCTGGATCGTAGCTCAGTGTGTTCACTCGCCGTGCGCTGTTCACGACACACCTCCCAACACTCTCACTGCGATGACGAGGATTGCCAGCAAGATGCCGACACTGAACGTCGACGCCATGACGGGCACGTAGGCGAATATCTCCCCCCGAACGCCGCTGCGCGATGTGAACGTGGTCGAACCTGTGAAACTCAACGCCAGGAAGGCCGTCACCGGGGGCATTGACAGGAGATACGCCACAGCCTCCGAGGCGACCAACCACGAGGCCGCGTCCAATCTTGAGATCAGGGCGGCGGCGACGAAGGGGAGGGCCACGGTGGCGCCCAGTATGAATCCCTTCGTGCTGAACTCTTCCGTCGGAATCCACGGGAGTAGGATGGGGAAAAGCGTCGTCCCTGCGAGGACCGACGCGAGGACGGCCGCGGAACCTCGCGAACCAGCTATGAGGAAGGCCGCCACCGCTGCCAGCAGAGTGGGCAACGCCACGCGAACCAGCTCCACGGGGATCAGGATGAGGCGATCCACGAAAGAGAATCGCACTCGGCGCATCTCGGGCGTGGCCTCCCGTGTCTCGAGGTGCGCAGGCAGGTCGTCCGCGCGAACAGGGCCGTAGTGCACCCTGAAGCCGGAGCGTGCCTTCACCTCGTGAGCGGCTACGCCGGGTGCCCCGAGCTGGGGCAGGATCAACTCTCTGTGATTGACGACTTCGCGGAGTCCAGTTGCTTCAACGCGGCGCACGATCTCGTCGGTGCCAAATGTGCCTTTTCCGGCCGCACACCAGACGTTGATGCCCTTGGTGTCAAGGGCCAGGATGTATGCATCCACGCCAGAGAGCGCAGACCGCAACGCGTCGAAGCTCAGCGTGTAGTTGGCGGTGACCAAGACCGGGCAGTCTGGAGTGGGGGCGCCCAAGGTGTGGAGTCCAGGCTCCACTCGGTGCCCGCTCCGGTTGACACCCCACCGAGCCAAGAAGTGATCCCAATGATTGGAGAAGCTCAGAGTTGCTGTGGTTGGCCGCCCTGACGGTGGATCCAAAGAGTGCTTCTCGTCCGCTTGCCGCGAAGGGGCCCTGTTCCAGCTCAAATGCCGCCTCCCGATCGCAGGTGTGGTGTGCGGTCCTCCCAGCGCCAGGGCTCGTCCAAGAGCACGACCTCCACCGCCCCCCCGTTCACTGCCTGCCGGACCTTGCGCCGGACCTGTTCTACTAGGTATCCAGCCATCGGGTGGGATGGTGAGGTGAGCACCATACGAATCTCCATACCGCCGCCGTTCCGCTTGATCTCACGGACTAGACCCAGATCGACGATATTGATCCCCACTTCGGGATCGATCACGTCGCGAAGGGCGTGGAGGATGTCCTGCTCACCACGAACCGCGCCGTTGGAGACCCGATCACTCCCGACGACGTGGGGGCGACCGGCGTTGGGCAGGGCGCTTTCCAGATCGCCTACCTTCTCCTCCAGGCGGCTCTGTCGCTCCAGGATCTCCCCCAGTGTTCGCAGAACAGGGTCCGGAAGGTGTCCATGCTGGAGCAGGTCCGTCTCGGATGCTGTCGAAGAGGTCAATCCCGCGATGTGGCCCGGCACACCCACGACGGTGGTTCCTGGGGGCACCGACTTGACCACGACGGACCCGGCGCCGATGCGCGCGCCGTCTCCCACGCTGATCGGGCCGAGGATCGTAGCATTGGCCCCTATGACCACTCCCTTGCCGATGGTGGGATGTCTCTTGATCTTCTCAGTGCTTGTCCCTCCCAGCACGACACCCTGATACATGAGTACGTCATCGCCTATCTCGGCTGTTTCTCCGATGACCACGCCCATGCCGTGGTCGATGAAGAACCGCCGCCCGATATTGGCCCCGGGGTGGATCTCTACGCCCGTCAGCCAGCGGCTGAGGTGAGAGACGGCCCGAGCCAAGAATCGGAAGCCCCGCCTCCATAGGACGTGAGCCAGCCGGTGGAACCAGATGGCGTGCAGTCCCGGATAGCAGCAGAGGACTTCCCAGGGGGTCCTGGCCGCCGGATCTTTCGCGAATACGGTTCGAACGTCCTCTCTGATTCTGTTGAGCATATCACTCTCGCGGATGATTAGATCGAGCCTGCCTGTATGACCATGACGTATCTGTGGGTCAGCCCCACGTTCGTCCCGATGACGCAGGGCAAGTGCCGACGTCCTCACTGGCCATTGAAGAGGCCCGTGGTCAGATAGCGCTCACCGGTGTCGGGCAAGACGACGACGATCACCTTGCCGTCGTTCCCGGGGCGCGACGCTACTTGGAGCGCGGCGTACGCGGCGGCGCCCGACGAGATTCCCGCGAGAATGCCTTCCTCTCGCGCGAGGCGGCGGGCCGTCTCCCCTGCCTCCTCGTCGCTGACCTGGATCACCTCGTCAATGAGGTCTGTGTCTAGCACCTCGGGCACAAACCCGGCGCCGATGCCTTGGATCTTGTGCGCGCCCGGCTCGCCTCCCGATAGAATGGGGGAGCCTGCCGGCTCGACGGCGAT
>JASFVD010000169.1:0-5681 GCA_050050015.1 Anaerolineae bacterium
ACAGGGCTCTAACCCTGGATACGGTCGCCGCCCGAGAAGAGGCTATTGAGATGTCTGGGACGATGAAGGAATGGGCCGGAGAGCGCCGTGGATGGGGTCACAGAGACTGTCCACACAGTGTACTCCCCTTCAAGCCGCCGCAGTCGCCAATACCGGCGGAAGAGAAGAAAGCGTCTGATCGAACTTCAAACTTCCAGGCCCGGCGCCCAGACTGGGGATCGGCCTTCGCCACCTGTACCTGGTCTGAGGCCTGTATCACGCCGCGCCGACGTGTCCGCCCCTGTCGCAGCGAGCAGCGAGCGCCAGCTCGTGATCCGTGAGGCTGAGGTCTGATCTGCTGAGCCTGACGCTGGCCTCCTGCTGCGCGGCCTCGTCGCAGCCGGTGTCGGGGGCCGCGGGAGTACCCGCTGCTACAAAAGGGTGATCATAGCGCCCAGGGCCACCCCGGCCGCCAAACCGAGGATCGCTGCGGCGATGAGAAATCGCTTCGCAACCGTGTAGCCCAGCATGATGCACCTCTCTCTTCTGAAGAACGCCTTACCGATCCCGTGACTGCCACCAGAACCGAGGACTCCGATCGGCGGAATGTCAAGGCCTGGAGCCATCCCTCAGTTCTTGTCGAGAACGGGATGCTCAAGGACTGCGGGTGACCGTTCGATCCGACGTCCCCAGGACGGCGGTTGAGTGGAGCGAAGGGTTGCGGGATATCAGGTGCGCCCTGGACGAATGGTGCGGTCTCGTGATCTCAGAGGGGCAACACCTATCGGATAGCAGGCACCTCCCGCGGGGTCCTGTCCCCTCCCAGTCGCTTCAGTAGACGGTCCGGCCAAGGGACGGTCGTCTGGGCGTCCTGGTGTCCCTGCTCGGGCTGAGCCGCGTGCGCTTGACTCAGCAACCGCGCTGCCTTGGCGCTCTGTACCGACATCTCGAGGAACGCACTCCTGCTCTTCTGACCGGCAAACGATGTTGACCGATACATCTCCCACCCCTTTCGCCCCAGCGATAACTGTCTGTTGACCCGTCTCAGACGCGATCATCGACCTGTATTCATTGTAGATGACGGAGGAGCGTAATTCCATCGGGCAGTTCACATTCTGCGTGTGAAATTATTCACACTTCCGTGGAGCTGGGAGAACGGAGGGAACCTCGGGGCAGGTGACCGCGCATTCGAGGGATCGCGGTGCGTGGAGGTCTCCGGATCACTTCGCGCGATAGCCGGCCCGGCGTGAGCCCAGCTAGTTGGGTCCGGGCGTGGGCCCGAGCTCTGTGCTCAGCCTCTGCTAGTCACAAGGTTCGAGTCTCGTGAGATCGCGCGCGGATTTCACCTGAGTGGCTTGTGTGCCCGCCATCTGGACCGCTGTGCTGGGACTCCAGGGGGCCCTGGAGCAAGAGACGGATAGGGACAGCGTCAGCTAGGTGAAGCCGGGATACCCGTTCACGGCGTGACACCATCCCATAATGCACAATCCGTGGTCCGCCGAGCACCGGGCCCAGCAGGTGAGGTGGATCGCGACGCCTACAAGCCGGAGGAGATCGTCTAAGCGCTGGACACGCCGGCCCTACATCCATCGGCGCCGCCGCATCCAGACGGCCATAGCCATTGGCGAGAGGACCATCGCGGCGAGTACTAGCAGAAAGGCAGCTTGGCTCGTCCACGCGTCCCGTGGCACCACTGGTTGAAAGAAGTTCATGCCAAAGAACCCCGCCAGGAATGACAGCGGCATGAAGAGGGTGGTGATAACCGTCAGAACCTTCATAATCTCGTTCATTCGGTTGTTGACCGCCGACAGGTACGTGTCCAGAGCGCTGCTTGCCAGGTCCCGCAGGCTCTCGCTCATGTCGTGCAGACGCACGAGATGATCGTAGACGTCGCGGAAGAAGACCCGCTCGTCCGTGGCCACAACGGCATAGTCTCCCCGGGCCAGTTTGTTCAGTACCTCGCGCTGTGGGCCGATGATTCGCCGCAGTCGAAGCAGAGCGCGCTTCAAGGTAAAGATCTGCTGCAGAGTGGCGGGATCGGGATCTCCGAAGACCTGATCCTCGATGGTGTCGATCGCTTCGTCGATGGCCTCGATCACGGGCATGTGGCCCGTCACCAGTTCGTCCAGCACTCTGTAGAGGAGTTGAGCAGGGCCGCGTGTCAGGTGCCGTTTGTCCCGGAGGGAGGCGGCCCATACGTCGTTCACGCTGGCGATGGGGTGGGCGCGATGGGTGACGAGGTAGTTGCGCCCCAAGAACACGTCCAGCTCGACGGTGCCTAGCGGCTCATCCGACCGCTGGTCGAAGTTCAGGGCGTGTAGTACGAGATAGAGATAGGCGTCCCAGTCATCGACGCGTGGGATGTGATTCTCCACCAACGCGTCATCGACGGCCAGCGGGTGAAACGCGAACACATCGCGCAGGAGCGACTCGCAGGTCTCGGCTGGCTCCTCGCAGAGATCCACCCATAGGACTCCTTCTTCGTCCCGCACCACCGCCGCCATTGCCTCGGCGGTAAGGCCTTTGCTGAGGTCACCCTCGATATTCAAGTAGAGTGACTGAATCATGGCTAACTCCTCTCATGTCGGTGGATGCGGCGCCACGCATGCGATGAAGGGCGACCGGGACGTGCACTCGACGTTCCAGATTGAAGGCCGGCTCCTTCGCCACAATGTGGGGTGCGCCATTGCTTCTCGCCCACCCGGGACAGTCAAGGGCTGCCCTGCCCTTGGGGGACAGCCTGCGGCAGCGCCGCCCTCCGGAGGGGGCTCATTGATGGGCCATGTCCCTCTTCCATCCTTCTCATCAGGCCGCGATGCGTCACGCCCTCGCAATGACCGGCGAGTGCTCGGGAATCTGCTCGTCCTATTGCTAAGGTCGCCTATCTCCTGATCATTCGCACGATGATCCTAGTGATCAGGGCCATGGAAAGGAGCCAGCTGGCAACATTGACGGCGGCCGCCAGCCATCCGCCCGGGCGACTCTGCCCGACGATGGCCTGGGCCTTCTCTCGACTGTCGGCCATGACCTCTTATGGGATCACCCTTAGGGCGAGCGCGATTCCCAGGGGAGCTATGATCAGGTCGTCCAAGTAATTCAAGACGGAAATGAAGTCTGGAATTAGGTCTATTGGACCCAACGCGTGTGCCACGACAACGGCAATGAGCCCCTGGGCGGTCCAGGGAACCCTTGGATCTCGGCAGGCCAGGCACAGGGCATCTGCGTCGCCCTTGAGGCGCCCCGCCCGCTGTCTCCAGGTCTGCAACCGCTCGCGCATCTGTCCTCTTCTCTCACCTGCCTTTCGTGGGCAGCCCCACGTTGGCGCCCGTCGGCTGCAGCTCTCAGGCACTTTCCGGCTGCGTATGGCGGCGCCGCCAGAGGCCTATGCCCCAGCGAACGATCGCCATCTGCGATATGCCGATCCACGAGAGGAGCATGGTTGCTCCCCCGGCGACCGCTTTGATCGGGCGGTCGACGTCTTGCCGGATGGCTCGAATGCGCGTGTCTAGGCGGCGAAGCGTGGCGCGGTGGCTGCTGAGCGCCGCGTCTGCGTCAACCAGATTCCGGCGGATGCCAACCATGTGATCCGCCATCAGCGCGATGCCGCCCTGCACCTGCTCCAGGCTGGCGCTGGTTTCGTATAGTCCCTCTCCCATCGCTCGGAGGCTGCCGGGCACAGGCTGGAGGCCTGCCACGGCCTCAGCGACTGCCTGGTCGAGCGGGATAGCGGGGTCGTAGCTCCCCACGCCGAGCTGCCGCAGTCCGCGTAAGAGTTGGTCGATCACAGCAGATGTCTCCTCCAACGCGTCCAAGGCTACAAGCGAGGCTTCGAGGCTCTCCGGCAGATCGTCTTCTGCCAGTCCCGCCATCTCGTCGACCGTCCGCCCCGTGCTGCTAAGCGTCTGCCCCACGTCCAGAGTCGTGGTATAGAGGCCGTCGACGGCCACCACTGCACCGTCCAGGGTGGTTGATGCGACGTCGAGCGAACGATCGAGGTCCTTCAGCGTGTCTGACATCAGCAGCAACGTGTCGTCGGCGGCGGCACTGACATCGTCGGCTGCACGCCAGACGTAGACGATGCCGAGGGCGCTGAGAGCCACCCCCAAGACGCCAAGTAGCATCAAGAGCGCACCTACGATCCGTCGTGTCACGTTTCCTCCTTGCCCCGAGCATCGAGCTAGACGAGTGGCCTCATCCTGACCGCCGGCTGGGCCGCAGACTGAGCGGGGAGGCCGCGTCGATGGCGGTCGCGTAGATTGTGCACACTCTCCCATGCAACTGGAGAGCGGACCACGGTCAGGCGAGAGTGGCCCCAATTGTACGGGCAACCAGACTAGCCTGCAACTCTAGCCGGTGCGCAGTGGCGCGTGGGCTGTGTACTGCTTGGCACGCTGCGGGCCATCGGTGACCCTCTAAGTGCGTCGCAGGCGAGGCAACTGCACGATATGTCGCGTGCCTCCACTTCGACTCGATGTCTGATGACCGGGGACTGACGGCTGGACAAGCGTGAATCGAGTGTCAGAATGATCGAGGCCATAGACAACGTACACCGGGAGGAGCAAGACATCATGGAATCGATAGCTAGCGCCGTCGAGGGATGGGGATATCGGACGTACCCCAGGGCAGACGGCGATCTTGGATACAAGAAGACTGCTGACCGCCATCCGGAAGGAACCAACACGGCGCCAGTTCGACCCGGAGAGGGTGCGCTTCCGTCTTCGAAACGCCAGCGGTGAGCAGGCGGAGAACCGCAAGCTGGCAAATGCCCGTGGACGAGTCGGGACGACTTGTCGCTGGATCAGTTGTGCTTACAGACCGGCGCGAGAAGGAGGTAGAGTTCTTCAACTTTGGCGGCACGGTGGAGCGCATCACGACTGAGAGTGCCCTTGTGTATGCCTTCGACTCGCCGGCGCCGATCTTGGGGCTGACGGCCGCAGGGAATACGGTCTCCGACCAGCTTGCTTTCGAAACGGAAGGTATCCTAGGGGAGCTGGAAGAGCAGTATGAGGAGCGATATGGCAGAGCGTTTCCGAAGCGGCTCGCCGAGATCGATCCCGTCTCCCTTTACGTCGCGATCGTGAACTCCATTCTGACGCGGTACGAGGAAGCTCCGAGGCTGGAGGAGGCCTTCCACGGTCTGTACGATGCGCTGAGGGAGGAGAAGAGCAGGTTGCAGAGGCGCAGGGTGTGTGGCCAGGGCGTGTCCCGCTGGCAGAGGAGCTTGTCCTGGAGGACGTTTGAAGGATGGCGTCAAGGCCAGCGTTGGAGGCTTGCACCCCCGAGAGATAATGGTGCATCGGAAGGGCCGCGCGCTCGGGCGAGCCTGCGCCTCGACCTCCGTCTCGGAAGGTGTCAAGCGTGCCGCTGATAGAGGACTCCCAAGACGTCGAAGAGGTGCAATGACGGTTTTCCATGACAACACGGTTGCTGGCAAGACCAAAGGTCCACGGGCATGGGAAACAGCTTGAGCGGGACGCGACGAGGATAGTCCGACTAGCACCCGCATTGTGACTCCTCAGAACTGACGGGCGCCTCTCCAACGAGTTTCCTGTCCCTCCTTCAGAAGGGATCTTTCTTGCACGCGTCGTAACGCTGCAGAGCGGTGTCCAGGATCAGATTGATCAGTTCGGTGTGGCTGATGCCGGCCGCATCGGCCTCGATCACCAGGTCGCTGGTACCGGGTGAGAGCCCGGGGAGCGGGT
>JASFVD010000170.1:0-5677 GCA_050050015.1 Anaerolineae bacterium
CCGTGATCAAGTCCCTCATCCCCTCAAACGTCTTCACCCCAATCCCTGACACATCCTGAATCTCCTCGATCGTCTCAAACGGCCCGTTTGCCTCGCGATACTCGATGATGCGCTGGGCCGTCACCTCGCCGACGCCAGGCAGCGTCTCGAGCTCGCCTGCCGTGGCGGTGTTGATGTTCACGCGCCCTCCCTCCCCGTCCGACCCACCGCCTGAGATCACCGGCGGGGGATCCGCCTCGCCCTGCCTCGGTACGTGCACGTGCTGCTGGTCCTCCAGCTCCATCGCCAGGTTGACGGACGCCAGATCGGCACCAAGGGCTTCACCCCCGGCGGCCTCAATGGCGTCCTGGACGATGCTCCCACGGGGCAACTCGCACACTGCGGGCTCGTGAACCGCGCCACTGACGTAGACGCGGATAGGCGCGGGGGTCGGTGATGGGACGGGCGTTGAGGTGGGGAGAGGGGTGGAGATGACAATAGGGGAGGCCGGCTGTCGGGCGTTCATGGAGAAGTAGACGACCATCCCGCCCGTGATAAGGCCAAGAACGGAGCAGAGGAGAACGAGACCTAGATTTGTGGTGGCGCTCTGTTCCGTCACCTCTGCTCCGTTCGAGCTAGATCAGTCGTCCATCATAACGGCTTCTGCAGCACCTCGAGCAGCAGCCGCACGCCATTCTCCACGTCGCTCTCGTCCACCATCTCTGAGGGCGAGTGCACGTATCGACACGGGATCGAGAGACACCCGGCGGGCACGCCAGCCCGCACAAGCTGGACTGCGGCCGCATCGGTCGATCCGTAGTCCATAACCTCCAGCTGATACGGGATGTCGGCACTCTTGGCTCGGTCCACGAGCAGCTGTCGAACCTGCGGATGGGCGATCATCCCCCTGTCCTTCACCTTGACGGCCGGTCCCCGGCCCAGCTTCACGGCCATCGGACGCGACTCCGGCGTGTCTCCGGTGCCGGTCACGTCGACGGCGATGGCCACGTCGGGCTCGATGCCGTAGGCAGACGTGCGCGCTCCGCGCAGCCCTACCTCCTCCTGCGCCGCGAACACCACGTAGAGGTCGTGAGGCGTCGTCTCCAACCGGCGGAGCGTCTCGATTAGGACGGCGCAGCCAATACGATCGTCCATCGCCTTGGACACCAGGCGCGTACCTTGTACCGCGAATGGACGCACGAAGACAGCCGGGTCCCCAACCTGTACGGGGCAGTCGTCGCGACTGGTGGCGCCGACGTCGATGTATAGCTGGTCAAGCTTCGGCACTTTGTCGGGTTTCTCGCGCTTCTGTTCAACGCCGATGACGCCTATCTTCCCATCCTCGAAGGCGACGCGAGACCCGATGCACGTGAGTGGGCTCACCCCGCCGATCGGCGTGAACCGGGTGAATCCGTCCTCGTCGATGTAAGTCACCATCGCGCCAATCTCGTCCATGTGCGCGTCCAGAAGAAGGCGCTTCCGCTCGCCGCCCGTCCCTGGTCCATCGCTCTCTCTGTGCGCGATCAAGCTCCCCAGCGCATCCACCCGCACGTCATCGACCAGAGGCTCGACCTTGGCTCGGATCACATCCCTTACCTGTTCCTCGGCTCCCGACGGACCGAAGCTCTCTACCAGCTCGGAAATCAGCTCTCTCATGCTCTCTCCTTACTCCAAAGTCTCCGGCGTCAGACGCGACAGGGACTCGCGCATCAGACGCACGGTGTTGTCGAAATCCTCGAGGCTTAGAAGCGCCACCGGACTGTGGATATAGCGGGCAGGCACAGACACCGTAGCCGATGGGACACCCTCTCGGGCGAGATGGATTGCTCCAGAATCGGTGCCTCCGACACCAGGCTGCTTGAACTGGTAGGGAATGTCAAGCTCCTCCGCGGTACCGGTCAAGAGCCGAACCAGCCGACGATCCGCGACAAACGTGCGATCCATCACTGTGATAGCCGGCCCCTTGCCCAGCTCGGTCGTGGGACTGCCGTCCTTCTCTTTCGGAATATCGTCGGCGATCGTCCCCTCAAGGGCGAAGGCGCAGTCAGGGTCGACGGCATAGGCTGCCACCTTGGCTCCGCGCAGGCCAACCTCCTCCTGTACAGTGAAGACGGCATGTAGATCAAAGGCGAACCGGTCCCCTTGCAGGAGCTCCACCAACACTGCGCACCCAGCGCGATCATCGAAAGCCTTCCCTGTCACGGTGGGGCCAAGCTCTCGAAACCGGGTGGCGAAGGTGGCATAGGTACCCAGCGGCGCCGCCTTCTGTGCCTCTTCCTTCCCTTTGGCGCCGATGTCGACCGTCAGCTTCTCGATCTTCGTCACCTTCTTCATCTCGTCTGACTCGACCAAATGGATGGGTTTGATGCCGATGACACCAGGGATGGCATCAGGGCCAACGGCGAGAACCGACCCTGGCAGGAGCCGAGCGTCGATACCGCCGACAGCCCTCACCTTCAGTAACCCCCTGTCATCGTGGCCCACGACCATCAGACCGATCTCATCCATATGGGCCGCCAGCATGACCCGCATGCCGTCGTGACCAGTGCCGCGCTTGAGGGTCAGCACATTGCCCAAGGCGTCGATACGGATCTCGTCAACGTGATCCCGGATAGCTTCAATCACAACCAAGCGGACGGCGTCCTCATTGCCCGAAACGCCATACGCATCGGAAAGCTCTCTCAGTATCATAGCTGCCCACCCACCTCCCAGGCGATCTCACCCAGAAGGCTCACCTCCGACTCCAGGATGAAGGCGGCCAGCAGGCGTCCTGCACGCTCGACATCCTCAGTTGCCAGAGTCTCTACGGGCTGATGCATGTAGCGCTGAGGAATGGAGATGAGCGCAGTTGGTACACCCTCGCGGGTCACCTGAATGGCCCAGGCGTCGGTGCCGCTTCGGCCAGGAACGGGATCCATACGGTACGGGATCTCACGATCCTCCGCCACCTTTTTCAGGCGCTCGACCAGCTTCGGATGGAAGTTGGGACCGAGCGCAATGGTTGGCCCCTCGCCCAAGGGGACAGCACTGGGATCATCGACGTCCGCCTGTTCGCCGAAGGTGACGTCCAGAGCGATGGCTAGGTCCGGGGCCACACCGTAGGCGGAGGTAAGCGCCCCCTTCAGCCCAGTCTCCTCCTGAGCCGTCGCGACCGCGACGACATCCCAAGCATGCTCGACGCGCTTCAATCGATCCAGAGCCAGCGTGATGGCAGCCACACAGGCTCGGTCATCCAGTCCCTTGCCCGCTACACGTCCGTTCTTCAGCTCCGATATGGCACGACGAACGGAGATAAGATCGCCGACGGAAACCAGAGATTCTAGCTCCTCCTCGGGCAACCCCACATCCACGAAGATCTTGTCCAGGGGCACTGTCTTATCCCGCTCTTCCTTCGGTAGAACGTGAGGCGGTCGCGTCGCAACGACCCCGGGCAGATCGCGGCGCCCGTGGACGACCACCTCCAGACCCAGCAGTACCCGGCGATCGGTTCCGCCGATTCGCGCGACGCGAAGAAAGCCTTTCTCAATGCCGCTCACCATCAGTCCAACTTCGTCCATATGTGCGGCCAACATCAGCTTGGGGCGTGGTTCCGGCCCGACTCCTCTCTTGAGGGCGATCAGGCTTCCCAGCTTGCCCTCACCCATCTCATCGACGAGGGGCTCCCAGGTTCGGCGCACCAAGTCGCGGACAGGGCCCTCGAAGCCAGACATACCATCAGCTTCGGAGAGCTGCTTCAGCAAAGGGATTACTTCCACATTGATTCTCCTGTAGAGTTGACTGGTCAGGGCGTCGAAGGGCTCGACGCCGTTTCGGTTGATGTTTCTGTCCTCGCAGCCGCCGAGGTTGCCGCTCCCGAGGAGCCCGACGTCGACTCGGGTGTGTTGGTAGGTGTCGCTGTCGCTGTAGGTGTGTCAGCCGTCGCCGTCGTCGCCGTGGCAGTTGGCGCCTCCGTGGGTGTCGGCGTATCGCTGGGTCCCTCGGTAGGGGTGGGGCTAGCGGTAGGTGTGTCCGTCGGCGTGCTCGTCGGTGTGTCCGTAGGAGAGCTGGTTGGGGTCGGTGTCGCTGTGGACGTCGCCGTGGGCGTTAGCGTCAGCGTCGCCGAGGGGGTTGGTGTCTCGGTCGGAGTCGCGCTCGGTGTGGGCGTGTCGGTGACTTCCGGCGTCGGCGTACGCGTCGGCGGGTACCACTGCGTGGGCGTTGGTGGCAGCGTCTCCGTAGGCGCACCCGGCTCTAGGGTCAACGTGGGCGAGGGAGTAGCGGTGGCGGTTGGCGTCGGCGTAGGTGTGGGTGTCCTTCCCTGGGGTCTCAGGACCAACATCGATAGTCCGATGCAGTAGCAGGGAAGTGTGAGGAGGATGATGCTGGCCAGTATCCAATGGATTGGCCGCCAACCACTGGTGTCAGGTATCGTGTCGAGCATGGCACCTTCCAAGGCATCCGCGCCTAGCGCACACCGATTTGAAGAGGGCCCCGCAAAATGGCCCCGAGGCGGGAAGTATAATAGCACCGGCGGAAGCATTTGTCAACGGCTCCTGCTGCCGTCATCGCCCAGGCGACAACACTTGCACGCCGAGAGTTGCAGGTTATACTTGTGACCCACCGTGCCATCTGAGGAACTGCAAGCCATGTCGAAGGACACTCGAAGGGCAGTAGCAGGGATAGCCATCGCGCTCACCGCATGTGTGGCGTTAGGGACCGTGTTCCTTGGCTACCCCGCTCTCTACGCCGACCGCATCTACCCCGGAGTCTCGGTTCAGGATATACACCTGGCCGGCCTCTCCGTGGACCAGGCTACGGCTCTATTGGCCAATCGTCTCTCACCACCGTCGGGCCGCGCTCTTGACCTCACCGGAATCGAACGCTCCTGGCACCTTGACTGGGACGACGTCGGACGTCGGTACGACCCAGCTCGTACGGCCGATGAGGCCTATGAGGCCGGTCGCAGCGGTATTTGGCTTGAGCAGGTACTCGCAGCGTGGCGTATCAGGCTCCACGGAGCGTCCATACAGCCGCGGGTCGAGCCTGCCGATCCGGCACAGGTGAGGGCTCTGCTGGACTCCATAGCAGCTCAGATTCACGTGCCGCCGACGGAGGCTGCCGTTCACATCGGCACAAACAGGGTGACCTGCGTGCCTGGCGAGGCAGGGAGAGTCCTCGACGTGGAGGCCACCACCTCGCACGTGATCGCCGCCTTGGCGGACGGCACGCCGGAGGTGGAGCTGGTGACGGTCGCAAGACAGCCAGAAGTTCGGGAGGCAGAGCCTGGATGCACACGGGCCCGAACTCTGCTTTCCCGTCCATTCACGCTCATCGCCGACGACCCTCTCACCGACTACCGTTCCGCCTTCGAGGCACCGCCGGAACGAATGGCGAGCTGGCTCCGTGCCCGTCCAGCCAGCGACCACGTGATGCTGGACGTGAAAGAAGCCGCGGTTGAGGCCTGGCTGCTTGAGATTGCGCCCCAGCTCGGGTCGGAGCGGATTCTCGATCTGGAAGAGACCTTGAGGCGCACGATGGCCGCGCTGGAAGATGGAGAGCTTCAGGCCCGGACCGCAATCCGGCACCCACAACACACGTACGTGGTCCAGCCTGGAGACACGCTGTTCGACATCGCGTACAACCATGGCTTTCCCCAGTGGCGGCTGGAGGAGGCCAACCCTGAGGTAGGACCTGATGAGTTGCTCATCGGTATGGAGCT
>JASFVD010000171.1:0-5638 GCA_050050015.1 Anaerolineae bacterium
CGAAACGATCGAATAGTCGGGGCGATTGTCCTTAACGACCCTCAACGTGCTGTGCTTGCTCGACAGCTCATCGATCGTGAGACCACCGTTTCCAAGGATCTTGAGCGGCTGGTGCACGACGAGTTCGATCTTGGGTCGCTGCTATGAGCACTTCCGAGGAGGGATGGGCGGGATTGGCGCGGGATCGTAGACGGGAGGCCCTCTTGAGGGGTGTCGCTGTCTTCTGGTGGTTCCCGGCGGCGCGATGGTGACGGCCGAGACGCAGCCGCCCTCGGACTGGGGCACTGAGTAGAAGCTGACTCGTTCGATTCAATGGCTCCTACGGGCGGGGCAGTCGAGGCTCGTTATAGCATCCGCTCGACATCCATTCAGAGCAGAGACCACCATGGGTCAAAGAACGCACGAGAATCTGTACGAGGCATTTGTAGGCGAGGCCAAGGCGCACCACCGGTTGCTGGCCTTCGCCCGGAAGGCGGAGCAGGAAGAGTACGAGCAGGTGGCCAGGCTCTTTCGCGCCGTGGCGGCGGCGGAGGGAATCCACGCCGAGCGTCACCTGCGGCTCCTGGGTGAGGCGATCGTCAGGAGCACGGAGGAGAACCTTAAGTACTCCTTTGAGCAGGAGACCACGGTCAATCAAGTCTACTATCCGGAGTTCATTCGCGAGGCGGAGGAGGAAGGGGAACCAGCGGCGGCTGTCACCTTCCAGCACGCGCGCGACGTGGAGGAGGGGCACGCTGCTCTCTACAAGCGTGCGCTCAGCGCCATGTTGCGTGACGAAAACCACGACTACTACGTGTGTCAGGTCTGCGGATACGTGGCCGAGCGAGAGCCGCCGAGTCAGTGCCCCGTGTGCAGCGCCAAGCAAGAACGGTTCCGGCTAGTGGACTAGGACCTGCCGAGGAGGTGTAGCCGAGGAACGAGATTCGGATACGTTGACGGGCGAGTCCTTGGTTGGCCGTGCTCGAGAGTGGACGCGGAGGGGGCTCGGTCGGCAGGCGTTACGATTACGTCCCAGATCGCAAGTAGATCTGGTCATTCGAGAGATGTGAAGATAGCAGTTGCAGACAAGGAGGTTCAAGTATGAAGCTGGGAGACAGGATTCAGTCGGCAGACTGGAAGAAGGAGAAGCACGTACCGGTCATCGAATGCCCCGATGAGGTGGCGGCAGGGGAGCTGTTCGAGGTGAAGGCTTCGCTGGGCAAGGAGATTGCCCATCCCAACACAGCGGAGCACCATATTCGCTGGATTACGCTCTATTTCCACCCGGAAGGCGGAAACTTCACCTACGACGTCGGTCATTTCGAGTTCGGCGCTCACGGCGAATCGATTAAAGGCGCCAACGAAGGCCCAGTCTATACGCACCATAGCGTTACAGCAGAACTGAAGCTCCATGAGAGCGGAACGCTGCACGCCATGTCCTACTGCAACATCCATGGCCTGTGGGAGAGCAGTAAGGAAATCTCGGTCGGGTAGTACGATGGTCCGGGGGAGCGCATGGCGGCGGAGCTGCGGGCGTCCGCGCGACAGGTGCCACTGATGGTCTTGTCTTCCGCCGTCGTGCCCCGAGGGGGCATTGCAGGAGAAGGGGGCGCATCAGTGGCTGAAAGACCATGCGATTTCTGCGGTGAGCCGGTTGGCGACGAGCCGATTGAGCGAGGAAGCAGTTCGTACTGTTGCGAGGCCTGTGCCTTCGAAGCATCCCGAGGGGCGGATTGCGCGGGGAGAACGGACCACGCGATGAGTGGTGGGAAAGCTGACTCGAGCCAGCAAAGAGCGACCGACTGAGGTAAGAAGTCCTACCGGGCGGTACTCGCGTCAGCGCGCGTGTGCCTGTAGATCTCGCCGCATTCTTCTGCTTCATCATCGCCAACTCAATTGAGGGCACGGCATCAGCTCAGGTATAGGATAACCAATCAAGGAGACCAAATGGGGACACTCGGAAGATCGCTTGTGGGAAAAGATGCGGATCAGCTCATTGAGCTGCTCAATCAAGCGCTGGCCGACGAATGGCTGGCCTACTATCAATACTGGATGGGGGCAAAGGTGGCGGCTGGCCCCATGCGGGGAGCCGTCGAGGCGGAACTCGAGGAGCACGCCACTGAGGAGCTGAACCACGGGCTGATGCTCGTGGAGCGGATTCTGCAGCTCGGCGGTACGCCATTGCTTTCACCCAGCGATTGGTTCGAGAGGACCAACTGCGGGTACGAGGCTCCGGAGGATCCCTACGTGGGGGTTCTGCTGGAGCAGAACGTCGCGGGTGAGCAGTGCGCGATTGAGGTGTACCGGGATATGATGGACTTCACAAGGGACATCGACCCGGTGACGTACGAGATGGCCCTGCAGATCATGACCGACGAGCTTGAGCACGAAGAAGACCTGCAGGCCTTGCAGGAAGACCTGGAGCTCATGAAGGAAAGGCGTTAGAGCACCTGCGCCAGCTCTCCCAGTCCGGAGCAGATGCATATGGCAGGTTACGCGAACCGGCGTCGCGAAGGAGCTCTGGCCCAACGTCGGACTTCGCGCAATTGAGCCAGGAATGGAGGCCCGCGCCACGGATGACGAGTGGCCTCCGATGGAGCACTGCAGGCACCGGCACGTGGGTCAGCTTTAGATCGTGCGGTGTTGCTGGCAAGGTTGTTGCCATACCGGATGAGTCCCGACGAGCGAGGGGGCTTGCCCTGAACTGCGCGTAGACTCGATGAGAAGTCGAGCAAGAGAAAAGGAGTAAGAGATGCAAGCGAGAGTAGATCGTGATCTGTGCATCGGTTCGGCCATGTGCGTGGCCACCGCGCCCGACGTGTTCGAGCTGGATGATGAGGGCCTATCCCGTGTCGTTGATCCGGATGCGGGCAACGAGGAGTTGCTGCGCGACGCAGCCGAGGGTTGCCCGGTCCAGGCCGTCATCCTTGAGGATGACGAGGGGAATCAGATCTATCCCTGATCCTCACCTGCGTAGCCCAGGGCCCACCGTCGGTGCTGGGCGTGATCAACCTCGGGTAATGCAGAGTAATGCACTAGGAGAAGGAGGCGAAGTATATGCCGGAGTTTGTCAATCCATTCAGTGGCAGCGTGCCGGATCGGAAACTGACTAGAGCAGAGCTCGTACGAGCGATTCGTCTTAACGTGGCCGCGGAGCACGAAGCGATCCACCTCTACATGGCACACGCCGATGCCACCGATCACCCGCTGGCCAAGAAGGTCCTGACGGACATCGCCAACGAGGAACGTGAACACGTGGGCGAGTTCAATCGTCTGCTGGAGATTCTGACGGGCGACGAGGCAGAATGGCTGGCAGAAGGGCGGGACGAGGTCGACGAGTTGGCCGCCGAGCTCGAGGCTGGCGAGACCGACGAATCGCCGGACGTCTCAGAGAGCGGCGATCAGACGACCGTCGGGTCGCTGCGTGACTAGCTACTCCGACGTGAGTGGATTCTGAGCTGAGTACAACGGTTGACGAAATGAACCGCAAGGAGGGTGTTGATGACGAACAAGTATCTAGCTCGTGACGACGCGCCTTTCGGATCGGACGTGTGGGATGCGTTGGACGACGCTATGATAGAGGCGGCCAAGGGGCTGCTGGTAGGCCGCCGAATCTTGGAGCTTGAAGGTCCCTACGGTCTGGGGTTGAAGTCGGTGCCTCTCAAGGACGAAGCAACGGAGTCGGGACTAATCGCCAGCGAAGCGCTGCCCCTGGTCCTGCTCCAGGAGGTGTTCGACCTCGGGGCTCGCGATCTAGCGAACTACGAAAGGGAGGGTGTCACGCTGGATCGGAGTCCTGTCGTCGACGCAGCCATCGCCACCGCGCGACGTGAGGATGGGTTGATCTTCAATGGAAGCGAAGAGCTGGGAGTGCCAGGCCTGCTGACCGTCGATGGGGCAGGACGCATCGGCCTGTCAGGCTGGGACGAGGTCGGCGCGGCTGTCGGGGACCTCATCGAAGCTGTGACAACTCTCGATGGTGCAGGCTTCCATGGACCTTACGCGCTGGCCCTGGCCCCAGTGCGGTACAATCGTCTCTTCCGACGCTACGAGCGAGGCAACCAGACCGAGATCGAGCATGCCAGAATGCTGGTGAGCGACGGTATCCACAAGGCGCCGATGCTTGAGGATGGCGGTGTCCTGGTAGCGACGGGTCGGCAGTACGCCTCCCTCGTGATGGGGCAAGACATGACGGTGGGATTTGTGGGCCCGGAGGGTGATCGGATCGCTTTCACGGTGTCTGAGAGCTTGGTGCCGCGTGTCCGTCGCCCCGGTGCCATCTGCGTACTGGAGGGCTGACGCGCCGGGACGCCGGACCTCTTGTGGGGGGCGAAAAAGGCCCGAGGTGGCAAGCGTTCGATGCTGACAAGCGCTGTGGCCTCGGGTCTTCACTAGCTTCTACGTCAGTGATCATCCTGGCGGCGCGGAAAGCCGCGCCAAAGGGAGTCCGAGTAAACGATGACGGCAATGAAGGGAGATGACAATGGCAATCTTTTCGGCTGCTCAGGCACTGGAGATGGCGATCAAGATCGAGGAACACGGAGAGGCCTTTTATCGGGCCGCCGGCGAGAAGAGTGAAGATTCCCAGATCCGGGATCTGTTTGAGGACCTGGCGACTCGAGAGCGAGCCCACCGCGGGGTGTTCAAGCGCATGGCTGAGGACGTCGAGCCGGCTCCCCAGCTCGCGGGGAGTGAAGTCGGTGACTACGCGTCCTTCCTTGAGGTGGCCCTCAATCACGCTGTCTTCTCGGGGCCGGAAAAGGCGTTGAAGATGGCGGAAGACGCCGAAGACCGCATCACCATCCTGCGAGCAGCGATGGGACTCGAGAAGGACACGATGTTGTTCTACTATGACCTCCGCGACATGGTGGGCGAGGAAGATCGCGACACCATTTCTGAGATCATCCGCCAGGAGAAGCAGCACCTGCGTCGACTGGCCAGCATGGTATAGGGGGAGGAACGATGCCGCCTGTTGAAGTCAAACCGGACATCTATTGGATCGGTGTGAATGACCGGACCACCGACCTCTTTGAAGGTCTGTGGCCGATCCAGCAAGAAGGTGTGTCGTACAACGCGTACCTGATCGACGACGAGAAGAAGGCTGTCGTCGACCTGAGCAAGTCGCTTAAGACGGATGACTTCCTGGATCAGATCCATCAGATTGTCGCGCTTTCCGATTTAGACTACGTGATCCTCAACCACATGGAGCCTGATCACTCAGGAGTGCTCCGCACGTTGAGGCGGGTGGCTCCGCAGGTGACGGTCCTGGGAACGAGGAAGACGCAGGATCTGCTACAAGCCTTCTATGGGATCACCGAGAACGTACGCATCGTCCAAGATGGCGAGACCTTGTCACTAGGGAATCGGACACTCAGGTTCTTCTCTACGCCTTTTGTCCACTGGCCAGAGACGATGATGACCTATGTCGACGAGGAAGAGATCCTGTTTTCCTGCGACGCGTTCGGCGGCTATGGGGCGCTTCGAGGCGGCATTTTCGACGACCAGTGTACGGATTTTCGCTTCTATGAGCGGGAGGCGCTGCGCTACTACGTCAACATCGTGGCGCTGTTTAGCAGGCCGGTGCTCAAGGCAATCGAGAAGCTAGCCGATGTGCCGGTCTCGGTGATCGCGCCTTCTCACGGGCTGATCTGGCGGGAGA
>JASFVD010000172.1:0-5636 GCA_050050015.1 Anaerolineae bacterium
CTTGGCACGCTAGATATCGTCCCATCTCGAAACTGAGACGTAGCAGCAATCTGACAGGAGGAGACACATGCTAGCTAAGAACGGGAGCACGAGAACGTGGGCAGGACTACTGCTGATTGCACTTCTCCTAACCATCGTCGGCGTCCAGTGCGGTCCAGCTCCGACGCCAGAGGTGGTTACGGAGAAGGAGACTGTGGTTGTCGAGGAGCAGGTTGAGGTCACCAAGGTTGTTGAGAAGGAGGTCGTCGTCACGGCGACGCCAGTTCCCACGGCCCGTTGGGAGGATCCGATCGTCATAGGTTGGACCCCGCCCGACATCACAGGTGTATTCAGAACAGCCACCAACTTCTTCGAGCAGGCGGCCAAGAACGCCAACGAGCACGGTTTCAGCGTTCAGGTCATCTCTCAGTCCCCTGCCACGCACGTGTCTTTCGCCGACCAGGTGGCCATCATTGAGGACTACATCGAACGAGACGTAGACGTCATCGCCATCTCTCCCATCGAGGTTGAGGTCGTCAAACCGGCGATCAGGAAGGCCAATGAACAGGGCATCCCTGTTATCATCGTGAACCTGCTGGAGCCGATAGAAGGGGTTGAAGTAGCGTCCTACATCGGCTTCGACAACACGGTGGCGGCAGAGGTGACCGCCTACTCGGTCCTGGACTACTTCGGCGGTCCGGGTGTCCTTGGCGAGGGGGAGACGGTTGAGGTGGAGCCGGACACCTACCTGGATCACGACTTCTGGACAGGACTCTATGGAGATCTGTCCGACGAGGAGAAGGCCGAGATCGAGGCTCGCGGCTCCATCATCGAGGGCGTCGCTGGTGGATTCTTCTCCACCGCGCGGCTGAACGGGTTCCATAACGTGATGGATGAGTATCCCGGCATCGAGATCGTGGGTGAGCCCTGTGCGGCAGACTGGAACCGGGAAAAAGGCGTCGGGTGCACCGAGGATATCCTGCAGAGAGAACCGATGAACCTGGACTTCATCTGGGCTGCCTCCAACGAGATGGGCCTCGGGGCCATGCTGGCCTCCGAGTCTGCTGATCGGCTGGAGCTGGCTACTGAGGGCCCGGTTCTGGGCGACGAGAACGTGGCCATCTTCACGAACGACGTCACCCCCGAGTCCGTGGATCGGATCTCCGAGGGTAAGATTGTGGCGGAGACCACGCACGGTTTCGCTGACTGGGGCTGGTTCGGCACTCAGTTCGCGGTTCAGGTTGTGTGTGGCATAGACGTGCTGCCCACCTTCGACATCCGGCCTCGCACAGCCTACATCGAGAACGCACGTCAGTTCTACCCCGATCCGGCTCTGCCCGAGATCGACTGGGAGACGATCAAGGAGAACTGTCAGTAGAGCGTCACGGGTCCGGTCGGTGAGCTGAACTTCACCGACCGGACGCGGTCTACGGGAAGGGAAGTGCTATGCGATTTGAGGGCAAGGTGGCAGTGGTGACCGGTGGTGCCATGGGAATCGGGAGAGCCACAGCTCTCGCCTTCGCCAGTGAGGGGAGTGCCATCGCCATCGCCGACATCGACCAGGACAAGGGACAGGCGGTCATGGAGGAGATTCGAAAGGGCGGTGGGGAGGCTCTCTTTGTGCCCACCGACGTGGCCGACCCGGACGACGTGAAGACCGCGGTTGGGCAGGTCATGAGCCGCTGGGGACACCTGGACATCCTGGTGAACAACGCTGGCATCTACGTGCAGGCGAGTGCCTCCGAGACCTCTCTCGGCGAGTGGAAGCGCGTGATGGACGTCAACCTGACCGGGCCCTTCTTATGCACGAAGTACGCGGTCCCCGCCATGGCGAAGAGCGGAGGCGGCGTGATCGTCAACGTGGGCTCTGAGGCTGGCTTGGTTGGGATCAAGGGACAGGCTGCCTACAATGTCTCAAAGGGAGGCGTCGTCGCGCTCACTCGCAGTTGTGCTGTCGATCTGGCTGAACGCGGGATCCGCGTGAACTGCGTCTGCCCTGGCACCACGGAGACGCCACTGGTGCGAGAAGCGGTCACAAAGGCTCCCGATCCGATCAAGGCGCGTCGTGAGTTGGAGGAGGTGCGGCCTCTAAATCGGCTGGGCACTCCGGATGAGATCGCTTCTGCTGTTCTCTATCTGGCGAGCGATGAAGCGGGCTATGCCACCGGTTCTATACTGAGCGTGGATGGTGGTTACACGGCGCAATGACATATCATCTCTGGAGGTCGTTCCATGAGAAGTGAGCAGACTCTCCTGCGCATGGAGCAGATTGACAAGCGATTCCCTGGCGTGCACGCCTTGGACCAGGTGAGTTTCGACTTGCGCGAAGGTGAAGTCCACGTCCTCCTTGGGGAAAACGGCGCAGGCAAGTCCACGCTCGTGAAGATCCTCAGTGGCTCGGTCGTGCGAGACGGCGGCAGGGTCTTTGTCCACGGCGAAGAAATGCGACACGTGACCCCGGAACGTGCTCAAGCTCTGGGCATCGCGATGGTTTATCAGGAATTCAGCCTGGTGCCCAGTCTCAGTGTGGCGGAGAACATTTTTCTCGGTGACTTGCCGCGCAACCGGTTTGGCCTGGTGGACTGGGCGGAGACCGTCACACGGGCGGAGGAGAGCCTGTCTCGTCTCGGCGTGAACATCGACCCACGCGTTGAGGTGCGACAACTGGACGTCGCTGAGCGACAGCTCACCGAGATTGCTCGTGTCCTCACCAAGAATCCGCGGATCCTGCTGTTGGACGAGCCGACTTCTGCGCTGTCCGATAAGGAGCGTGAGCGTCTCTTCGAAATTGTACGACGCCTGCGGGAGCGAGGGATCGGCATCGTTCACATTACGCACCAGCTGAGTGAGGTGCCCGTGATCGGTGATCGGGTCACGGTGCTGCGCGACGGGAAGGCAGTCGGGACGTTGCCGGTCGAAGAGGCGGACGAGGATACGCTCGTCAGGATGATGGTTGGACGAGAGCTGGCTGAGCACTATCCAAAAGAAGCCGCGTCCCTGGGGGCACCTCTCCTTCGTGTCGAGGGCTTGTCGTCGGATGATGTGCTGCACGATCTCTCCTTCGAGCTCCGCAAGGGTGAGATTCTTGGCCTCTTTGGCCTTATGGGCGCAGGTCAGGCTGAATTGGCGCGCGTCCTGTTCGGCCTTGAAGAGCGAGCAGCGGGCGCGATCTACGTTGATGGCTCAGAGGTGCAGATTCGCAGCCCTGCTGATGCCATCAGGCAAGGGCTTGGCTTTATGACCCGAGATCGGCAGGAGGCCCTGGTGCCTATGCTGTCCATACCTCCCAACGTTACGCTGGCGTGTCTTTGTCAGTCCCCCTTGTTCTCGTTCATGAATCTTCCTGAGGAACGAGAGACGGCTGCGCAGTACGTTCGCGATCTACGCATTGACACGCCCTCGCTCAACCGCCAGGTCATGTACTTGAGTGGCGGCAATCAGCAGAAGGTAGTGGTGGCTAGGTGGCTGTGCAATGATTCAAGAATCTTGATCTTCGATGACGCCACCCGAGGGATCGACGTTGGAGCGAAGGCAGAGGTGTTTGCGCTGATGAATCGTCTGGTGCGGTCTGGAGTGGGAATCATCATGATATCCTCGGATATGCGCGAGCTCCTGGGGATGGCAGATCGTGTCGTCGTCATGCGAGACGGCGAGTTCACTGCTGAGTTCGAACATGGAGAAGCGACTCAGGAGGACATCCTGCGGAGCGCAAGTTGAACGGATGGAGGAGACAGTGCCTGAAAGAACACTTGCGGAGGACAAAGCGGGCCGCGCCAATGAAGCCAGAGAGATGACCAGTCAGCTGGGTCAAGTGCTGCGAGGCATCCGCCGAATCGTCATGCGTGGTGGTCCGTTCTTCGGTCTTATCCTGTTGGTAGCCTATTTGTCGTTTGCCACTCCACATTTCCTGACGGTCAGCAACCTCGTCAACATCAGCCGACAGACGGCGATTACCGCGATCCTTGGGGTCGGCCAGACCTTCGTCATCCTATCGGCGGGTATTGATCTGTCCGTCGGGGCGGTGGCTGCCCTCGCTGCCTCGGTCTCCGCCGTGATGATGACGCAGCGCATGGAGTTCGCCGGAATCACCGTTGGTCCAGTGAATTTCTGGCTGGGACTCCCAATCGCCCTTCTGGTAGGCACGCTTGCCGGAATGATCAACGGGCTCGTCATAACCCGAGGCCGGATCCCGGACTTCATCGCTACACTTGGGACGCTGGCATCCCTTCGGGGCATCGCCCTGCTTGTGACCGGCGGCCTCCCTGTCCCCTCCCACCTGACGGCGACGGAGCTAAAAGGGTACCTGCCGGAGCAGATACTGTGGCTTGGTGGTGGCGACATTCTTGGCCTTCCCGTGGCAGGACTGGTCGCCGTGAGTACGGTTGTGGTGGGCTGGTTCCTTCTTCGCTATACTGCCTTGGGCAGATCCATCTTCGCAGTCGGCGGCAATCGGGAGGCGGCGCGAGTGTCGGGCATCAATGTCCACGGCACGAAGGTCGCCGTCTACACGCTGTCGGGCCTGCTTGCTGCCACTGCTGGAGTCGTGCTCGCTGGGCGACTGAATTCCGCCAACGCTTTGATGGCTGAGGGGGAGGAACTGAACTCGATCGCCGCTGTGGTCATTGGCGGAACCAATCTATTCGGTGGCGAAGGGGGCGTGGCAGGCTCTCTCATCGGCGCCCTGATTATGGGAGTCCTGGCCAACGGACTCAACCTGCTCAACGTCGGTGCCTTCTGGCAGAGGGTGGTGCGGGGATTGGTCATCGTCTTGGTCGTCATCTTCGATCAGTGGCGACGGCGCCGTCTGGGCGAATAGTTCTTTGAAGGAGTCCTGCCATGCGCTACGCGATCAGCAACTGGATCTACGGTGAAGAGCCCTTGCGGGAGACGTTCGCCCGTCTGGCGTGCTTCGGCTACCAGGGTGTTGAGCTGGTGGGCGAGCCCGAGCGCTACGACACTGACCTCGTGTTGGAGCTGTGTGAGGAGTACGGCCTGCGCGTTACATCGGTCTTGAGCTGGTGTATCTGGGGCATTCCGGGTCGGGACCTGACAAGCGCGACTGAGTCCGAACGGACTGCGGCCGAGGATTATATGCGCCAGTGCACGGACCTCGCGTCTGACGTGGGAGCGCCGATTCTGGTGATACTTCCCGCGCCAGCGGGAAGGACCGCACCTGCGGGAGAGCCCGAGTCAGAAGGGGAATGGCTCTCTGCCTACAAGGTTGAATGGGACAGGGCTGTGGATTCCGTGTGCCGGGCGGCCGCCTATGGTGCTGAGCGTGACGTCTCGCTGGCCCTGGAACCGATCAACCGATATGAGACCTTCCTGGTCACCAATGTGAGTCAAGCGCTCCCATTTCTGGATGACGTAGGGTCCGACAATCTGAAGCTGCACCTCGACACGTTTCACATGAACATTGAGGAGCCAGATCTGGCGGCGGCCGTCCGACAGGCAGGGGATCTTCTCGTGAGCATGCATGTCTCCGACAGCAACCGGGAGGCGCCCGGACGAGGGCATATCGATTTCGACGCGTTGATGAGCGCACTTGAGGATGTTGGCTTCGAGGGTCCGTTGACGCTCGAGCCGGTGCCGCCCGGGTCTGATCCGTTTCTGGCTTCAAGGATGTCCGAGAACCTCCCCCTGCGAGACGAATACGC
>JASFVD010000173.1:0-5624 GCA_050050015.1 Anaerolineae bacterium
CTTCAAGCGCGTCTACGACATCAACGAGCTTCCCGACAACCAGGAACTGCTCGAGGCGCTTTGGGTGATGTCTGATTGAGGAGCAGGCGTATGCCGAGGAAGGTCTTGGCTGCCATAAGTGTCTTATCCGTGCTCGTTGGCGCGACAACGGCGTGCTCCGGAAGCGCCTCGGTTTCTGCTGGATTTGAGGGCGGGCCCGGGATGCTGTACTTCTACTCCCCACACTGCCCGGTCTGTCAGGGAATGAAGCCCATCATGGACGACCTCGAGAGCGAGTACGGCGGCGACTTCAAGTTTGTGTGGGTTAACGTCGACACGAACCGGGGAAAGCAGCGCGCTCGAGCACAGGGGCTCATCGGCCAGCCGGCCTATCTGATATTTGACGACTCGGGCGAGGAAGTGAGGCGACTGATGGGAGCGCATAGCCGAACCATGCTCCAACAAGCTATCGAGCAGTCGATGGCGGGAGAGTAGCAGGCGTTGCTAGCCGGAGGACTCCCAGGGGCATTGTCCCAGCCGGCGTTCTGCTGGCGGTGAGGGCCTATCTGGCCGGTGCGGCATGGCTTACGTCGCTTCCTCGCAGACCTTCACCATCGGAGGACCAACGCTGAAGCACACCGCTGGTTAGGAAGGTGCGAGTGAGCTGACGGATGGCGTACCACTTCTTCTCCACGCCTCCCACGTCCAGGAGTGACATACCTGCCAGTTCCTGCACCGCCCGGTCGAGCCCATCCTCCGGCAGGCCGGCGACCGCCACCAAATCCTCCCAACACGCCCCGCTGGCCGGGAGCGATGTCATCGCCTTGAGTACGCGCCGCGCTCCCCGCGACAGGAGCCCCCAGGACCGCTGATAGATGAAGCGGTACAGGTCCGCGGAGCGCTGGCCCCGCGCCGCCCGCAATCGGTGCAACGCCCGGTTCAGCGGCAGGCTGCGCGCCTGACCCACAACCAACTTAATTGCCAGCGGATGCCCCCCGGTCACCTCGTAGATCTGATGAAGCTCGGCGTCGTCTGCGCTGGTGACGGTGTCGATGCCTTGCTCGGCCCCCTCGAAGCAAATCATCTGCACGCTGTCAGCTTCGCTGAGCTCCTTGAGCGTCAGGCAGATAACCTGGGGATGACCGCGAAGAGAGTGACAGCTGGTGAAGAGAAAACAGGTGGGATCGGCCAAGTCCGACAGCTCGCGTGCGTAGGCATGCCGATCGGCACCCGTCTCCAGACTGTCCACCACCACCAGGTGGGGAGCGTCGCGAAGGACGGTGCTCAGCATGGTCTTCTTGTCGGGGAGCGGTCTTCCGCGCACGTGGTCACACTGTAGCTGGCGGGCAACGCTGTCCAGCATCGACTCGAGGTCGAGCCCTGGACAGTCGCCCGGCTCGTCCACGATTCCACGCCAGACGGTGAACTGCTGCTTCTGAACTGTCACCCAGCCGATGTCCGCGAAGTAGCTCCCACCGGCGGCCCAGGTTGCGAATCGATGGGCCAGCGCCGTCTTGCCTATCCCTGCCAGGCCCTCCAGGCACACCAAGGAATGTCCGAGAGGGTCTGTCAGTTCGGCACGGAGGCGAGCGAGTATGTCGGCGCGACCGAAGAGGCGACGGTAGGTCGGGAAGGGAAGGTTGCGCACCAGACGACCCTCTCGGGTATCCGCATTCCGTCGGGCGGCTTGCTCCATGGACCAAAGGATCTGGGCCAGGGCGTGCAAGGCTCGTCGCTGATGCTCATAGAGGGTGCTCTCGGATACGTGTCGCTCTTTGGCGAGTCGCGCCGCCCTCTCGCCGTGCCAGAAGCGATGCTCGAGGAGAGCAGCACTGTCGACATCCCTGTCAGCCAGCGCCCGCAGAGCCTTCTCCAAGGCCCGACGCAGGGCGGCGCCCCGTCCCAGGGGTGTATCGGGCCATCCATCGCGCTGGCATCGGCTCTGCACGCCAGCCAGCTCAGTCAGGGGGTGTCTGCTCAACGCCTGAGGCCGGTGGAGGCATTTCAGGGTTGTGTGAACCGCCTCGACAAACCGAGCATCTAGCGACCAATGGACAGCCACTGCCCCTCCTCTCGGAGGTTTGCTGGAGGTTTTCCGGAGAAACCTCCTCCAAATGCCTGGCACCGATATGCTACAATGGATGGTGCCTGGTTGCGCTCAGGCTGTTTGTTCTGGGTCGGCCTCGCGGTGGATTACGCGGCGGCGGGGCACGTCCAGGTCCCGTGAGTCTACCGCGGGATCGGCAGATACGATCCCTTGCAGTATACCATCTAGGATCTGGCTGAACAAGTCGCGAAAGTGCGAGGGCTGGAGAGCCCCGGGCAAGCTGTGCATCGGTGGAATGGATAGCGGGGGGATCAATATGCAGATTAGAGAGGTGCTGGAGCTACTGATCGGGCTGGTTGTCGTCCTGTCCGCCCCTGCACTGGTGTGGTCCGCGGTGATCGTTGGGTTGGTCAAGGTCGGTAGACGACGAGCCGCCGCCAGGCGACCCACTCCGTCGGGATCTACGGAACTCTAGCGGCAGGGGCAGGTAGACCAAGAACCGCTCCCAAAGGCAGGCAGCTGCAGAAATCTGTCCGGCGATCACGCTCGGGCTATGTTCCCTGGCGGGCCCTGCCACGCGCGCCGGAGTTTCCACTCTCGACGCCCCTTCACGAGCCCTCGACAGCCGACGCGGAGGCTCTCCACCCGAGAGTCAACGCTCTCGAGCTGGGTCGAAAGCTGCCGACCTTCCGGCGATTCAGTCTCCCGTCGCGAATCTCAAGCTGGACAGTGAGGATGTACGGCAAGCGGATCCCGCCGTGGAGCCATCCCGGCTCGCGGCTCGCCGCGGTATCTCCAGCAGATCCTGGTAGACGTTGCTGACCACCGAGAGGTCTTTCACCCGCCGGGCGATCTCGCTGCGTTCGGTCTTGAAGGGCAGGCTCAGGTTGTTGGAGAGGGCCCCACTGATGAACCTCCCTGCCCGAGACCCAGGGGCGGCGCCGCCGGCTGCCGCCGAACAGCCATTGACCAGTTCGGCTGCCGGCCGTCCCGCATCCGTCGTCGATCGTCCGCTTAGAGCGGCAGTTCGCCGGGAGTGTGGTGCACGATCGGGGGAAGTGCGGCCGGTCGATCAACTCGGCGTCACCCTCCGCGTTGATCAGCAGCTGCTCGACGGACTGACGCTGGACCCGGACTCTGTCATACTCGCTGCGTAAGCACCTCGCAGGTAGGCGGTCACGATGGAACGCAAGACCTTCCCAACCAGGAACAGCGCTGTGATCTCGATCCGACCCGAGGCTTTCGGGAGTATCGGGCTGGCGTTGGGTGATGAGGTGATTGTCGCGGTCGATGCGGAACTTGAGCGCATTGTTCTCACGTCGGCTACCCTACGAGGGGTCCAGCCTGCCTGGTTGGACCGGGTGGATTGGTTCACGGACAGGTATCAGCCACCGCCTGAGGCTTTGGCAGAGGACTAGCACCTAGCTTATCCCAGCCTCGAAGAGGTGTACCTACTGCACGAGCGACTGATCCAGCTGACGGGAGGCAGGAGCGGGCTGCGCGATCCAGGTCTGCTGGCGTCAGGGGAGGGGGTCGCCCGCTCACAGGCTTCGTTCGACGGGGAGGAATTCGCCGCGGATCTTTGGACCAAGGCCGCTGCACTGCTGCGGTCGCTGATCAAGAACCATCCCTTCGTTGATCGCAACAAGCGCACGGCAGTGACGACTACAGGCGTCTTCCTGGCGCCTAACGGTCAGCGCCTCACGGCCAGCAATGACGAGGTGCTCCGTTTCGCGGTGAAGATGGCCGGAGAACAGACAGAGCTAAAGGAGATAGCAGCTTGGCTGAAGGCGCATTCTTCAAAGGCATGACCAACAGATGTACTCACGCGTTCTCTGAATCTCGCCTCAGCGAGGGAAGCCACGGGATCTGTACGATATCTGGTTGCTGCCGCGGCAAGGGGTCGAGCCCGATCCCACGTTGGTGGAACACAAGCTGGCACTCTACGGCCGGGGATGGAAACGCGAGGCACTGGAGGAGGCGGTTGAGAACCTCCGCGCTGAGTGGGAGCGGGATCTACGCCCCCTGTTGCCGCAGTTCGTGCCGTGCGAGGTCGTACAGGGAGATGTGGAGGCGCGGCTCAGCTGATTGTCTGCTAGGACAGAGCACACCTTGATGTGACTTGCAGAGACGACACCCGTCGGCCCCGCCAGGTTACATCTTGAAGGAACGACAGACTAGGGCGCTCTCGCCCGGTGACGGGTCTCAGCCCCCGGCTGGCTAAGTAGTCCGACGCAAGGAGAACCTCACCCTCGTCGTGGGGTTCTTGCGTCCCGCCGAGGACTGTCCGTGACAACTCGGAAGTCTGCGCCTGGCAGGGGTTCTTCGGCTCACCTACCCCGGAGATACATGGCGAGTCCTCCCGGCAGGCTGCGATGGTCGGCGGCAGCGCTCGGGTCGATGCGCAGCGGGAAGCGCATCGAGGATTTCACTCGAGGCCATCCCTGCTGCTTTGCTGGCCGTTTCTGCCGGGGCAGGCCTGCTGTCCTCACAGACGTCCAGGCCTTCCGCGGCGTAATCAAACCTCGCCACAATCGGTTTTCGCGGCGCAAGACAGCCTTCTTGAAACCTGATTCCGCCTTGGAAGAGCCTTTTCACGGCAGTCTTTCGCGTTGCACCACCACGCCGAACAGAGGTTTTCACCGCTTTCCTATCAGCTGCGACCAGATGGGTCAAGGTGAAAGAAAACACAGATCGTCATTCCCGCCACCGTTCGAGTGTTGCACCAGCGCCTCCGTTCAGCTCTCGATCACTCCGCCCCCGCCAAGTATTGAGACCGCCCCTGACGCGCCTCTTGAGCCCTTCTGGGTCCAGCAGGCGCACGCTCCCATCCTATGAGAGCAAGCCTGCCCTCCAGCCGTCCTATCCCCGACCCAGCAATGATGTCTTGACCCTGAACCGCACGGTGCTCGGTTGACGAGAGGACGGCAGAGACTACAATATGTGAGACGCGGCGCTTCGTGGTGGCAAAGGGCAATGATAGGCTCCCACCCCATTACGACCACCTGCTGCCAGTGGGCCGCTTGGCACCCATCTCCGAGACGCGCGAGTGGCGGCGCTTGCTGCTGGATCGGGCGTCGGATAGCTTATTTGTCACTTGGACGAGAGAGCACTGAGACCAGATGGCCTTCAATCGCCATTCCTAATGGTTCATCATGACTTGGCAGGCTTCTCAACAGAGCCTGACGAACCAACGGCTTTTCTTTGGCGGAGCAACATATCAGATTCAAGCTCAGCACAGCTCTAGAACCAGGATCGCCATCGATATGGTTCCTGTTCGATAACTGTCTTCACGCGGGGGAACGCATGCATGAGGAGGACAGCGCTGATCGGCGATATCCGGTGGCGTGGGAGCCGCTTGCAGCGAGAGAGCGCAGGGTCCGAGACCAAGTCAGCGTGGCCGTTTCTTGTCAACCAGATCAGGTCACTTCATAGTCACCGACTGGCCCCGGTCGAGGTCTGATCAGGGTGCAGCCGCTTCACCACCACGGGCCTTCGGACGAAGAACTCGTTCGCTTGTGCCAAGAACGACTGCCAGCCGATCGGCGTCCTTTTCGCATCTTGATGGCCCGCTACCGTGACAAAGTGGTCAATACGG
>JASFVD010000174.1:0-5619 GCA_050050015.1 Anaerolineae bacterium
GGCCCCGCTTCTTGAGCAAACAACAGCCGTCAGTGCGTGTGGTGAACTAGATGAGGAAATCACGCAGCTTGCGCGCGTGAGCCGGATGCCGCAGCCGGCTCAAAGCCTGAACCTCGATCTGACGAATCCTCTCGCGGGTCACGCCTAGCTTCTGTCCAACCTCCTCCAATGTGTACGTCTCACCATCCACCAGTCCATACCTCATCTGCAGAATGCGCACCTCTCGAGGAGGCAGATCCTCAAGTACATCCTGCAGTAGGTCGCGCAGGATGGAGGAAGAGACAACATCGGCCGGTGCCGCAGATTCATCATTCTCGATGAAATCCCCAAGCTCGCTGTCGCCCTCCTCGTCGACCGGCAGCTCCAAGGACAGAGGTCGGCGTGCTACCTGCAGCATGTTCTCTACTTTCTCCGTCGCAAGATCCAAAGCTCCAGCCATCTCCTCAGGCGTTGGCTCGCGCCCCAGCTCCTGTGTCAGCCGGTGGGTGGTGCGCAGAAGCTTGTTGATCTGATCGCCCATGTGAACCGGAATCCTTATGGTTCGGCTCTGGTCGGCAATCGCCCGCGTGACAGCCTGTCGAATCCACCACGTTGCGTACGTGGAGAACTTGTTGCCCATCGTATAATCGAACTTCTTGGCCGCACGAATGAGACCTATGTTTCCCTCTTGAATGAGGTCGATGAATGGAACGCCGCGCCCCATGTACTTCTTGGCTACACTCACCACAAGTCGCGAATTGGCACGTACGAGGTGCTCGCGGGCTTTGACTCCGTCCCGGGCTACTCGCTCCAACCGGATCCTCTCCTTGGGGCTTAGGCCATCTCCTCTGAGCTTCGTCCGTGCCTCTTTGCCAGCCTCCATCCTCTTTGCCAAGGAGATTTCCTCCTCCCGAGTGAGGAGCGGGACCTGACCAATCTCCTTCAGATACAATCCAATAGAATCATCCACTCTTATGGCATCGAGAGGCGCCCCCTCATAGGCGCCGTCACCGCCCCTATCGCTGCCTCGATCTTCAGCATCATCAACGCGATGCGCCTTCTTGTCCTCCAATTCGCCTATCTCGACATCAGCTTCGAGCAGCGTGACCAAGATGTCCTCGATCTCGTCCAAGCTATCTTCAGCTTCGGGGAAAGCAGCCAGGATGTCATCATAGGTGATGTAGTCCTGTTCGTCGGCTTTGACTAGCAGGTAGTCCTCACCACTCAATCCTTCGAGGTCTGAAGTCTTATCTTGTTTCTTCGATTCCATCTTTGCTATGCCACTCGGAGCTGGAGAATTCCATGACCAATATGGTCCATCCGTCGACCGCTACTATACCATAATCTCATGTTGCTTGTCAACCCCCTTTGAGCGCAGGCTGCCACATGCTCAAAACCGTCTCACAATCAGCATTCGACTCATCTCCCGAATCACCGTTTCACACCTCCACTTTTCATCAGGTATCCCGAATCCAATCTGACCGAAGATAATCAAGAGATCTATCATAGTCTTTCTATTAGTTTTCATATCACATATTTGTAGTCTATGAATATTGTAGTCGTAGTAGTAGAACACTTGATAGTGGGGATAACCGGCCTTGTCCCCGACTCGAACGACAGATGTAGGCCCGTACACGTAGCCGATGCCTACATGTGGACCAATGTCCTATTCATCCCGTCCACATCCTCCCGTGGAGAAGGAGGGGAACAACATGAAAAGGTGTATGGAGGACAAATGGCCCAGATAAGGAGAGGGCGTGTGCACGTGGAGTTATCCACAGTCACCCTCGGTTATCCACAGATTCTGGGGAGTTATCCACACCCTCGCCCCCTGATGGCAGCCTTCCTCTCCGTTGTATCTCTGCAGATGGGGGACTCGTGAAACTGTGCGGATGCAGACCTTCCCGCCTTGAGTGTTGACAATGTGTGGAGATGATCCCGGCACCCACGGCGCCTGACACTGTCACGACACTTCCCAGGCTATTGAACCGCCGCGGGATCCGTGCGTCCCTGTGAGGGTGTTGAGCTGAGTCGCGTTGGGCCACCCAAGAGGCGATGTCCAGTTGACGCAGGTCTACATGATGGTATAATCGCAGCCACAATTCAACACGCCGAATGACGCAGAACAGGAGGAGTAGGCGGCGCGAGCTGGCGAGTCGTCTCTTGCATGCCCAAAGTGCAACCGACGACAAGAGAAGAGGGCCCCCGGCTGCAAGCCCTCGCAGATCGGCGGTGCGCCGGAAGCCACCGCCGCGATGGATGAAGATCCATTCTCCACCCGCCGAAGGTCGCCTGGGAGTCGAGGGGCCGATCCAGCAAGGCTGAGCAAGCTCCTACGGGTTCGCCCGTTACAGCGAGGGCCCTTGGGTCTCGACAGACCTAGGGCTACAGAGGGTGGTGGCAACCAGCTCTACTGCTGGAGTTGCTGCCAAACCAAGGTGGTACCGCGAGAGCAACTCCTTTCGTCCTTGGACGATGGGAGTTTTTGTTGTGTAGTCAGCCTATGACCACGGATTCATGTGCAACAGGGAGAATGGGTCGATGGTGGATAAGCTTGCCAGAGTGTACGATCCGCAGGAGCACGAAGAGCGTCTCTACGAGTGGTGGGAGAGGGAGGGGTTTTTCCGCCCGGAGAAGCAGGTGGAACTGGGCCAGGCTTCCGATGATGGCCCTCGCTGGTGTATCACGATGCCTCCTCCCAACGTCACCGGGGCTCTCCACCTTGGACATGCCATGGTGGCCGCCGTCGAGGACCTGATGACGCGATACCATCGAATGAGGGGAGAGCAGACGCTATACTTGCCGGGGATGGACCACGCCGGCATCGCCACGCAGAACGTGGTAGAACGAGAGCTGTCCAAGGAAGGGCTGACGCGCCACGACCTGGGGAGAGAGAGATTCGTGGAACGAGCCTGGGAATGGACAAAGATCTACCATGATCGCATCGCTGATCAGACGCGCCGCCTTGGCGTGTCCTGTGATTGGACGCGAGAGCGATTTACGCTGGATGAGGATCTCAGCCAGGCCGTGCGCACGGCCTTCGTGCGCCTTTACGAGAAAGACCTTGTCTATCAGGGGAGCTACCTGGTCAATTGGTGCCCTCGTTGTGAGTCTGCCATCTCCGACCTTGAGGTGATCCCCGATGAGCGCGAAGGGCGACTGTGGCACATCCGCTATCCTGTGATCAATGACGACTGGGATGGGCCTGGGCATCCGTGGGGCAGTGGCAGATGGGCCGAAGGGGCTACCGATTTCATCGAGATGGCGACAACGCGCCCAGAGACGATCCTTGGAGATACCGCGGTGGCGACCTCGCCGAATGACCCGCGATGGGGTAGTCTCGTCGGGAAGACAGCTGTCCTCCCAGCCATCGAACGGCACATTCCGATCATCGCCGATGAGGCTGTAGACCCAGAGTTTGGCACCGGGGCGGTCAAGATCACCCCTGCGCACGACCCGACCGACAATGAGATCGGAATCCGGCACGACCTCCCTGTCATCGACGTGCTGACGGACACAGCGGAGATGAATGAGAACGCGGGGCCGTATGCCGGGCAGGGGCGCTTCGAGTGCCGCCAGAACATTGTGGAGGACTTCGAGAGGGAAGGCCTTCTGGTCAAGGTCGAGCCCTACCACCACGCTGTCGGCACGTGCGAGCGCTGTCACACTGATATTGAGCCTCGCGTGTCGACGCAGTGGTTCGTCAGGACGAAGCCTCTGGCCGAGGCTGCCATGGAAGCGGTTCGGCGGGGAGAGACGATCATCGTGCCGGAGCGTGAGAAAGAGCGGTTCTTCCACTGGATGGAGAATATCCGGGACTGGTGCATCAGCCGGCAGCTCTGGTGGGGACACCGCATCCCGGTCTGGCACTGCGTCAACTGCGGAGAGAACGCCTCCGGTATGACGGACCCGACGGAGTGTCCCGACTGCGGTGGCCAGGATCTTCAGCAGGAGGAGGATGTCCTCGACACGTGGTTCTCGTCAGGCCTTTGGCCTTTCTCCACGTTGGGGTGGCCGGATACAGAAGCCAGCGACTATCAACGCTACTATCCGACCGACATGAGAGAAACGGCATACGACATTCTCTTCTTCTGGGTGGCACGGGAGATGATGCTGGGCATCGAGATGACGGGGCAGTCGCCGTACAGCACCGTCTATCTGCACGGCTTGGTCCGCAACGAGGATGGGGACAAGATTAGCAAGTCGATGGAGGATATCGACGAGTATGACCCGCTGAACATCATTGAGAAATATGGTACCGACGCGCTTCGCTATACGCTGATGACCAGCTCGACTCCTGGCATCGACATGAATCTCGACCCGCGGCGACTGGAGGGGGCACGCAACTTCACGAACAAGATTTGGCAGGCGGCGAGATTTGTGTTGATGAACACCTCGGAATCCGACGTGCCTGATCTAAGCAGCCACATTGCGGCGGCGGATGGTGACCTCGAGCTGGTCGACCGATGGATTCTCTCGAGGCTGAATCGCGTGATCGAGAATGTTGAGAGGCTCTTTGACAGCCACCAGTACGGGGAAGCTGGGCGCCAGATCAACGACTTGCTATGGAGCGAGTACTGTGACTGGTACATCGAGGCCAGCAAGGTGCGGCTATACGACGATGCCGTGGACAATGCTGTGCCTGTGGCGACGCTATTGCACGTGCTTGAGGCATCGCTGCGGCTCCTTCACCCTTTCATGCCCTACGTCACCGAAGCCATCTGGCAAGCGCTGCCCGAAGAGATGAGGGAGGGGGAGGCGGTAATCGTGGCCCGCTGGCCCGAGGTCGAGGGGAGGCTCCTAGACGACGGGGCTGAGGAACACATGGGGCTCTTGATGGATTTGATCCGCGGCATCCGCAATCGACGGGCTGAGTATCGCGTGACGCCCGGGAAGCGAATACCTGCGATGGTCGCTGCAGGCGACGAGGTTGATGTCCTTGAGGGGCAGCGGGCGGAGATCTGCGCCCTGGCGAAGCTTGATTCAGATCGACTCATCATTGAGGAGGCCCTAGTAGCGCCAAGCCAGGCGGCCACGATTGTGGCGGGTGGGGTCACCTGCTACCTTCCGTTGGCAGAGATCGTCGACTTGGAGGATGAGCGCCAGCGTCTGGGCGAGGCCTTGGCTGACCTTGAGAAGCGCATTGCCCACAGTGAAGAGTTACTAGATGGGCAGTTTGCGGAGCGAGCCCCCGAACACGTGGTCCAGCGGGAGCGTGAGAAGCTGGCCGAGCTGGAGACGGAGGAGAAGAAGCTCAAGCATCGCCTGGAGACACTGAGCTAGCGAGGCGGTAGAGACCGGCGAGCGGCCCTGGGTGAGGACGTTGCCCCGGGGCCGCCTCGTGTCTCCCTGTGACTGGTGGCTAGCGCTTGCGCGGTATGACGATCCAGAGAATGACGTACGGGACGAGTCCGGGCAGGCCGCCGGGGAGCAGCAGAACCGCAAAGAGAATTCGGAACCACCACGGGTTGAGTCCGAAGAAGGCACCTAGCCCTCCGCACACTCCGGCCACAATGGCGTTCTGCCGTCGCAGTTTGTTCTTCTCAGCCACTGTTCCTCAGTCTCCTTCTGGATAACCCCACGAACCTGGTACCATCAATACGTGCGAAGGCCTGGGAAGTCTCACTCAGAACCAATAAC
>JASFVD010000175.1:0-5613 GCA_050050015.1 Anaerolineae bacterium
CACCAGAAAGAGAAGTCGCCTCACGCTCACACGCCTTCCATGACAGGAACGGGCACCGAACGGAGGATGCCATCCAGAATCTCGTCGGCTGCGTCACGCTTCATCCACAGATCGGGCTGCAAGATCAACCGGTGCACGAAGGCTGGCTTCACGAAGACCTTCACGTCGTCGGGCACCACGTAGTCCCGACCATCCAGGGCAGCCCAGGCTCGACTGAGCTTGAGCAGCGTCAGGGAACCACGAGGGCTCGCCCCGACCGCCACCTCACGGTGCTCACGGGTATGCACCGCGAGCGAAACGATGTACTGCTGCAGGTCGCCATCGACGTGGACTGTCTCCACACATTGCCGGGCCGCGAGTAGTGAATCAGCATCCGCCACCTTATTCAGATCGAAGGTATCCTTTCGGCGGTCTTGCCGCCGCCTCAGGATCTCCTCCTCTTGGTCCGGAGTGGGATAGCCCACGGATAACCGCATCAGGAAACGATCGAGCTGGGCCTCGGGCAGGGGGAACGTGCCCTCGTACTCAATGGGATTCTGCGTGGCGATGACGATGAAAGGAGATGGTAGTCTCATCGTCTTGCCCTCAAGGGTGACCTGGAATTCCTGCATGGCCTCCAGCAGGGCGGACTGCGTCTTCGGCGAGGCGCGATTGATCTCATCCGCAAGGATGATGTTGGCAAACAGGGGCCCCTTGCGCAATACGAATCGAAACCTCTCTATGTCCGGAGCTCGTTCGTAGACGTAGCCGCCCGTGATATCGCCGGGCAGCAGGTCGGGTGTAAACTGTATACGCTTGAACGTCAATCCCAGGGCTGCAGCGAAGCTCTTGGCGATCAGAGTCTTGGCCAGTCCTGGGTAGTCTTCCATCAAGACGTGCCCGTTGGCCAGCACTGCCGCCATAATCTGCTTGAGGAGCATCCGCTTCCCTACAATGGCCCGCTCCACCTCTCCGATTACCCGATCAGCGAAGGCGGATACTTCCGTGACGTCCATCGCCGTCATAAGACCTCCAATCGGTCCTCCAAGAATCGCACAACTTCCTCCAAACCGACGCTCGACTTGCCCTCCTCCTGGCGCCTCCAAAACAGACGGCGCAGCCAGCCGACCAGGCCGACCCGCCGAGATGGCGACGATTGCTCCTCACCTTCCCGGAAAAACGCCTTGATCCTGGCCGGCGCGCCCACTGCGTTCAAAGCGCGCTCCAATCTTGTCGCCCCATACCGCTCACCGTAGTCCAGCGCCTCCAACATCAACCTCCCCAGACGCTGAGCCATGCGCCTCCTGAAATACGCCGATCGCGATGTGAAGCGTATCTGGGACGCAAGCCGCTTCACCTTGCCCGAGTGCTCCGGAGCTATCCCGATCCTTAGCTGAGTTCCGCCGGCACTGCCGCGTGTCCGACGCCTGGTGATCATCACATTGGACAGTACCAGAATCAAGCCGAACAGAAGCAGCGATCCCCAGATCAAAGCCCTTGGCACTGTGCGTAGGTAGAGCTGGCCGATCCAGCTCAGGTAGAGGATCGGCAAAGCGATGATATCACGCACTGCCCCACCAAGAAGCCGAGAAAGCAGGATGGTGAGCATGACGGTCAGAAGGAGCACCAGCGCTATGAACCGAAACCTCTCGTTCCGCACGAGGCTCACGAGGCACTCCTGCAGAAGCGTACGATGGACGTCAACGATATGACGGCCTGTCGCTCCTCTTCGTCGCCCAGGCTCTTGTCACCGTAGCGCACCTCCTCGAAGAGACGGGTTAGCCGACGTACCTGCGCGGTGGGAATACCAGTCTCCTCCAGTCTGGCCTCGAACTCCCGAGGGGTCATAGCCCGCTGACGCTGAATTCCCCGCTCCTCTCTCAAGACCTGCACCATCTCGAAGTAGCAGCGCGTCACCGTATCCTTCAGATCAGCACCGGCTTCGATGGCGTCTATGGCATCTTGTGCCTGCTCGGCCAGTTGGTCCAGAGAGGTCGATGGACGCTGCCTGCGGCGCCAGATGGCCCGTGCCACGGCTGCGATCATGGCTGCGCCGACAAGCGCGACCACAACGGTCGCGACCACCATCAGCCACTGTGTGGGCCGGGGCTCCGGTCCGATGTCAGGTGCCGGTGGAAGGTCCTCGGATGTCGTCTGGGGCAACGTGACATCACCAATAGCGCCAAACGCGTCTGGCTGAGCCCGCCACAGCAGATAGAGGGGTAGCAGGATGATGAGCAGGGCGATGAGATCCCGAAGCGCCCGCTCTCGACCCTCAGGTGAGACCAAGTAGAAGATGATGGCAAAGGGTAGGAGTGCGCCGCCGACCATGAAGAAGACTCGCAGTGCCGGCTCAAGCACGTGCGACACCGGAGCGGAGCCATCCTGCCGCATCCCTTCCCTTGGCAGGCTTGGAAGCCCATGTCCTTCGTAGTCAAGGTCCACGGTGGAGACGCCGCTGACCAGGATGACAATGGCAGCCGTCGCGACGACTGCCCAAACTACAAACCAGAATCTGTTGCGTTGGATCATACCAGGACGCCGTTCGGGAGGTCTTGGCTAGATTATAGCCGGGCGAAGGCGCTTCCACAAACGCGGGGCATCGGGAGACAAACCCTTCGAGTGCTGCAGCATCACCGCATGGCAGTGCCGTAGCAGAGTGAGGACATCAAGCAGGACAAGATAGCCAACTCAAGGAGACGAATGTCGCTGTGTCAGACGATCCACCCCGAGAAGTCCAAGGGCGCCGCTGCGGAGCATGGCGCCCACCAGCCGTTCGGCGACGACGAAGGCCCAGCTCAACCCACGCCCTCCGAGTCCTACGGCAAAGTACGCCTGGCGCGGGCTCGGTAATCTACCGACCAATGGCAGACCGTCCGGAGTAGCTCCTACGACCTCGGACCGACAGATTGCATGCCTTACATCTGCTTCGGGGAAACGACGCGACAGGAGATCTAAGAGTTGATCGGGAGGACTCTCATCATCAGTGCCGAAGGTCCAGGGCTGACGAGTTGCCAGCAGAACGCGACCGTCAGGGAGCGGGCGAAGCATCGCCCTTCCGCCTCCGACGAAGGTGATGCCGGGCAAAGCAATGTCCAGCGGCCGTGTGGTGAGGAGCAGGTACGGTACCGGAGCCACCTTGTCCGCAAGATAGGGAGCCGCTAGTGCAGCATACCCATTGACGGCGAGCACCACTGCGCTGCAGATCACGGTTCGCCCATGGGCCCACACGCGGATTCCCCCCTCAATCGGCTCCAGCGCATGGACCTCAGTACGCTCGTGAACTCTGATGCCTTCAGCCTCTAGGAGCGCGCGGGTCAGAGCCCGCGCGTCGACGATGACGTCGTCGGGGCTATGGAGAGCGGCCTCGAAGCCTCGATCGAGAGGATCCGAGGGAATGAAGCTAACCTCGAATCCATCCTCCCGCAGGAGATTCGCCGACTCCCTTAGCGCTTCCACTTCCTCGTCGCCCTCGGCCAGGGCATAGCTTGCACTCCGCCGAACGGCAATCCCCAAGCGTCGAGCGGTGGCCACTAGCCTAGCGCGCCCGCCGGCAGTAAGCGCCCATATCTCTCGAGCCCTCTGACGACCGTAGACCGAGACGGCCCAGCCGTAGAGCCCGGTGAGACCGAGAGACACTACGCCGAGGCTCCGACCGGTGGCCCCGCCGCTGACACGCCCGGCCTCGAGGATGGAGGTGTCCAGTCCCTCCCTAGAAAGGCGAGCCGCCACGGCCGCGCCAACCAAGCCGGCCCCCACCACGACGACGTCGCAGGCATCGGAACGGCCCTGCTCCGCCCTTCTCAGCACGATCATCTCCTGGCGCGTCAGCAACGCGTTCCGCCCACAGCCTACCCCGCAGCGGTAAGCACATGATAGCTCGGGTCGGCGTAGGCCACACGTGCGTTTCCAAAGACTTGACGCATCAAGTCATCATATCCGATGAATCGGTTGGCCACGAGGAACAGCCGCCCGCCCGGGCGGATCACGCGCCTCGCGTCCCGCACGAACTGGCGAGCCACCTGGAAGCTGACTTCCCGCCCTTGATGGAACGGAGGGTTGCTTATCACCACGTCGAAGGTCTTATCGAACAACTCGGCAACACCGTCAGAGAGTAGCACGTGCCCGTTGGACATCCCATTTGCCTCGAGCGTCCGTCGCGCGGAGCGGACGGCACGGAGGTCGCTGTCCACGAGCACCACCTTGCCCTCTCGCGCACGCCGCGCAGCCGCCAGGCCGGCGAGCCCCGTCCCACACCCGAGGTCGAGAACCCGGTCGCGCCGACCAACCTCCATCACGTCGATCAAGCGCTCGGTCCCCTCATCCAGTCGGTCCCAGGCAAAGACACCGGGCTTGCTCACCAGCGTCACGTCCGTGCCGTCCAGTCTAATCACCCGTCTCGAGTAGGTGTAAAAGGATGACGGGGGCTCCATCCCGTCGGGCCGCACCGTCATCGCCACGTGGTAGCCCTTCTTCCGCCGCACTACGCCACAGCGGCCGAAGAGATCACGGGCGTATTCGACACATCCCTTCACGCCCACGTGGGTATTGGCGACGAAGATGAACCGTCCTTTGGGGCGCAGCACGCGAGCCGCCCCGCGGATCAGCTGGCGCTGAACCTCTCGACCGCGGGGCAGATGACAGAGAACGAGATCAAAGAAGGCCGGATCGAGATCCTCCACGCCATCGCCAAGACGAACCTCGGCATTGGTGACGTCGTTGGCCTCGACCGTGCGGGTGGCACAGGCGACGGCCACCGCGTTGCAGTCGACCAGTGTAACACGCCCCCGCGGTGCCATCAGGCCGGCAACCGTCCCGATGAGCCCGGTACCGCACCCCAGGTCGAGGACGTTGTCGTCCGCCCTAGGACGCGGGATCTCAAGGAGCGCAGCAGTGCCCGGATTGACGACATCCCACGACCAGACGCCGGGTTTGCCGACGACAATCAGCTCACGACCCTGGACGTCAATGACGAACTTGTGGAACTCGGGGCTGTCATTCATCGGCAGGCGGACCGGTCAACGCTGGTCCGTGGCGGCGGGAGATCAGACGAACACCCCAAGCCAAGGACCAGACATGGGAAGTCGGCTTGCCCCCCTGGGTCACGATCTAGTACTCGTAGCAGCTTCCGCCGATAAACTCACGGAGCAGCGAGTCAGGCGGGATTGGCGACTCATCCTCTACGGACGTGACGGCACTCAGGAGTGCGTGAACTCGCTCGGCGCGCGTGTAAGCATCTTCCCGGAGCGGATCACCCTCGTACCTCTCCACCCATTCGTCGAAGAAGCCAAACAGCCGGGCCTTCATCACCGGTAGCTCATAAGGCAAGCCGGTGTTGATGATATGATCGGCCGTGGTGGCATACGGAATGATGTTCCGCATCTCGCTCTTGCGGACGTAGTGCCAGTGCCCTAGCGTGCGCTCTGGATCGTAGGCGCGGAAGCTGGCGTCGCGCACCATCCGGCGCATAAGCCGCAGATCGGTCCAGCGGATGTACCTCCCGTCCGGCCCCTTCATCTGCAGCAGTGGCTCCACGTAGAGCTTGAACTTGAAAGCGTCGCCGATGCCCTCGGTCATGTCCGGATAGAGGCCATGGAGGCTGTCGATGAGGATCATCTCGTCCGGTGCCACCTT
>JASFVD010000176.1:0-5612 GCA_050050015.1 Anaerolineae bacterium
TCAAATCTGGGCCTCGGCATCTCCCTGAAGACCCGCCCCCGGCAGGGCGGGTCTTTGCGTTGTCACCGTTGGTCGAGACGGCCAGCTGGCTCACTGTGTGCGGATTTCGGTCAGAGCCCCCTCGTATCGATCAGTGATCGTCTTCGTGCTCAGTCATCTGCACGAACTCACCGTGCCACGTGTGGTACCAGACTTCCCCTGTCGTCCCGTGGACGCTCAGCATGCCTTCGATGTGGCCGTTCTTCAGTGTGTGGAGGGTATAGTAGCCGTAGAACGGGTCAGCGTGTTCCTCTGCGACAACTCCTTGCCGGTTTTGGTCGAGCCATCGATTGGCGATCTCCACCGCGTCGTCCGGGGGAATGGCGTTGGTGTCAAGGGATCTCTCCATCTCGCTACCGGCACCGTGCATTCCGTACTTGGTATTCCACATCATGTTGGGCCCCATCTCCGGGCCAACCATTCGCGTGTCCTTGTCGACCAGCAACTCCATAACTCCCACACCGGTATCGGTTTCCACCGCGATGGCGTAATAGTTGTGCTCGAACTCCATCACTTCGGCCACCTCCAGGTGGGAGTACCCTCTCTCCGCCAGATATGCCTCGATGGCCTCGCTGGCTTCCTCAATGGAGATGTCTTTGAGTGACTCCGAACCCGGCTCTATCGCCGCAGAATCTGCCCAGGCGGGGCATGATTCGTCATACTCCGCCGAGCGCCCCATCAATGCTCGATCATCGTCGCCGTTCCAGCTGCCGCAGTAGCCGTCGGTGCCTCTGACGTCCCGCATCGGCATGTAGTATGCACGCTCGGCGGCCCACAGGCGCTGACCCCAGACTGCCCACCCCGCCCCCAGTCCGAGAACGACCAAGCCGACTGCGGCTGCCATGCCTACTACTATCCACAGCGCATTCTTCATCTCTTTGCTCCTGCTCTTCCCTTGTCGTGAGGAGACTGTAACACGGGTGTCGGGCCGCTTGAAGCGCCATCTGGCGGGGGGGCCTCCACGACTATCGGCCTACAGGAATCGCTGTCGCATGAGGAGCCCACGGCCTGAGGCATACCTGGGCAGCGTATGGTAGGGTGGCGGGGGTGCTCGGAGCCGACCAGACAGGGGTGAGAGGATCGGCCCTGATCTAGACGGCGGAAGGTTGCGCGGGGAGGTTGACAGTCACGCGGGTGCCTTGTCCGGGAGCGGTATCGACTCGAAAGGCCCCGCCCAGAAGCGTGGATCGCTCGCGCATACCCATCAGGCCGAAGTGCCCCGCCTGCGTGAGAAGATCCGGGCGGGCCGGTAGCCTGAAGCCCACGCCGTCATCTACGACAGAAAGGTTCAAACCCTCGCCCTCACAGCGGACGCGTACGATTATCTCCTCGGCTTGGGCGTGCTGAAGGGCATTGTTCAGCGCCTCCTGGGCGATTCGGAAGGCAGCCAACTCGACTTCCGCTGCCAGTCGCTGATCCACGCATGCCTTCTCCAGGATCACTCGGGCCTCGGTCTGCTCCTTGACCTGTCTAACCAGCATCTCCAGCGCGGGAATGAAACCAAGGTCCTCCAGATAGCTAGGCCGGAGTGCTCCAATCAGGCGGCGGAGCTCCTCCACGGTCGCGAGCTCCGCCTTTCTCAACTCCCCCAGAAGAGTCTTGGCCTCCTGCACCTCACCGCGTCCGAGGAGACGCTGAGCCATCTCGGCGCGCTGTCCCAGGGCGATCAACTCCTGCACCGGACCGTCGTGCAGTTCGCGAGCCAGCCGGGCACGTTCCGCCTCTTGGCCCTCAGTCATCGCTCCCAGATAGTCGCGCATTCCTGCCTCGTAGCCCCGGATGCGCTCTGTCATATCGGCGAGAGCACGATGGAGATCGTGGATCTCCTGCACGCCGCCGACAGGCTCCGCAATGGCGGAGAAATCGCCCCATGAGACCTGCTCTGCTGCCTCGGCCAGTTGCTGCAGCGGTCGAACGATCGTGCGCCATCCGAATGTGAGGATCAGCATGGAGAGCACGGCGGCGCCCACAGCGACTACCGGCGCCAAGCTGGACAGTCGGAGGATCGGGCCAATCAGTTCCTCCACGGGCTCCTGCACGATAACTGACCAGCCCGTTCCACCCACGCTCGCGAACGCGACTAGCAGAGAGCTGCCGGAATCACCCGGAACGATGACGGCACCCTCGCCTTGCGCCAAAGCGTCAGGCGCGACCTGAGTCTCCCCTAGGTCCTGCCCGACGCGATTTGGATTGGGGTGTGCAAGCACGGCACCGTCGGCGTCTACCACCATGAGGGTCACCGTCTCCGGCGATTGGCCTACGAATTGGGCCATCCACGTAGCGAGCCCCTGTCCGTCGCCGCGCACCCTGCCGTGCGCTAGGCCGTCCTCGACGATGCGAGCCGTCACACGAGCCAACGTCAAGTCGCGCTCTGTTACAAAGTCACGCATCCTCCTCTGGTGGACGTACACGCCAGTGAATGATAAAGAGATGATGACGAATGTGACCGGCAGCACGGCCCAGAGGAACAGCTGGATATGCACACTGCGAATCACGCGTGGGAACCGCTTCATCATGGTGCGCGGCCTGCCTAGATCACGATCCAGCCGCGTTTGAGCGCCTCGGTGACCGCCTCGGTGCGGCTACTTACGTCTAGTTTGCCGTAGATGCTGGCGAGATGGCCCTGGACGGTGCGGTGGCTGATCCCCAGCTCTCGCCCGGTTTCGCGATTGGTCATCCCTTCTGCGACCAGGCGGAGCACGTCCAGTTCTCGCTCGGTGAGAGATTCGACTTGATCGGCTGCACCTTCCGGGCGTCCCCGGGTTGCCTGTCGCACCACCTTGCTGGCAATCTCTGGACTGAGGGCGGACTCGCCCCGATGAACTGTGCGGACCGCTTGGACGAGCTCGTCGGCACTGGCGGTCTTCAGCACGTAGCCGTCAGCCCCTGCCTGGAGCAGGGCGAAGACGTACGGGTCATCATCGTAGGCAGTGAGGGCAAGAACGCGCATCTCCGGGAAATGCTCTTTGATGCGGCGGGCCGCCTCGACGCCTGTTACGTTGGGCATCCGAATGTCGAGCACCACCACGTCGGGGCGATGTGCTGCCGTCAGGCGTATCGCTTCGGCACCGTCTTCAGCCTCAGCTACGACGGCGATATCAGGCGCTTCCTCCAGGAATCGGCGAATGCCCTGCCGAACCACGGCATGGTCGTCAGCTAGGATGACTCGTATCTCGTCAGCCATGGCATTGGTTCCGCTCCAATAACCTCTTCTCTCTCACACGAATTGATCCAGCACCTCGGCCAGCATCCCTGCAAGGGGAGGGACAAAGAACGTGACCGCGTAGCGGATCAGCGCCGGTCGCGGATCGATAAGAGCCATCTCAAGGGGTAAGCGTGATATGGACCAGAGTGCCCAGGCGGACACGAATCCTACCATGGCGCCAATGCTGGCGCCTGCCTGGTATAGGGATGCTACGAGAGGGAAGGTTGCGTACGGCGCTCCCGGCACCAAGCCACCGACCACACAGCCAATGAGAATGCCTTTGATGCCTGCCTCGTCTCCCAGCCAACGGGTGATCAGGTCTTTAGGAATGAGAACTTGCACCAGCCCAGCGAGCACGAAACCGAGGATAAGGAGGATCAGATTGCGCTTGATCGTCGCCCACGCGGCCAGGAGACCGTCAAGAGCAAGATGAGGCCCCCTTCGGAGGGCTAGAAAGAGAAGGACAGCGGTCGCGGCGGCGAATACGAGAGTTGTCGCGTCCATCGAATTGCTCCCTTTTCGGGTGGAGTTCATCGTGAGTGCTCCAATTGGGCGTGGTCGGCGTAGACAAAGCTCGCGGCCTCCGTCCGGGGGCCGAGCGGGACCTCAAGGGCAGACAGAATGATTGTAGGGCCAATCACTGATTCGCGCCAGTGCGTCCTCAGGGATCAGCCGGGGGCAATCGGCAGACGTGTCCCGCGTCTGAGTTGGCGCTTTTCGGGGAGGAACCCCTCGAACGCACCCAAGAACCACTTCCGCACAGTCAGCTGGCTGCCTTGCGTTGTCACCCATAACGTGCTGACACGCTCAGGGGACAGTGACTCCCGTGAGCGTGTCAACGTGAGCGCCGGACGCTGGCCTAGCCTGCCAGATTCTAGTGCTGAAGCCGTTCTCGAATCTCTTCGAATTCGGCCCCGGTGAGTTCGCCAGCTGCCAACCGGCGCTGGGCGATCTGGAGCGGATCTTGCCCAGGCTGCTGATCGATGGTCACCGTAGGAGATGACCTTCGCGCCAACCACACTGCCCCCAGCGCTACCACGCCCAATAAGCCCACGAGGAGCAGCACGCCAAACAAGGGTCCGACGAATCCGAGTGCACTCCAACCTCCCATGTGTCCCCAGTTCCCCCAACCCAGACCGCCGCAATAGTGTCCCATCATCTACTCCTTCCCAATCTAGCTCTCGAGCTGGGCCCGAATGGCCTCGTACTCATCCCTGTCAATCTCCCCGCGCGCCAGACGTTCGTCGAGTATCTGGCGCGGCGTCGCATAGCTCCCGGGCCCGGCGGCCGGGATGTCGTGCCTGCTAGTCAGCAACCTCGAACCGCCCCCTATCAAAGCCAGGACAAGGCCCCCGAGCACAACCAGAACCAACAGACTCAATCCGATCATCACGGTGTCTCAACCTCCTCTTCTTCTTCCTCGTCCCGAATCGAAGGACATGATAGCGTGGCTCTCTCCTGGCATGTAGAGGGGTTTGGCGTGCCTTCTCCCCCGCCATTTGGCGGTCGGCTTGACAATGCGGCGGCCTACGCTACAGTGAAATCAGGAATCGGTCGTGCTCACTGCGCGAGGTCGTTGGCGACGTGAGCGCGGGTGAACACGCCGTCCACAGGTCTGGGTGATCGCGGGAATCTTGGAGATAATGGACTGGGGAACGTTCTTTTCCGTGTTTGGTCTCGTGTTCTTGGCCGAGTTAGGGGATAAGACCCAGCTGGCGGTGGTGACACAGACCTGCAAGTATCGCAAGCCTTGGGCCGTCTTCCTGGGAGGCAGCGCCGCGCTGTTCGTCGTCACGGCACTAGGTGTGTTAGGCGGTCAGATGTTGGCCAGAATCATCCCGCAGGATGTGGTACGCACGGTCGCTGCGCTGGCCTTCGCCGTGATGGGCGTGCTTGTTGCCAAGGAGGCCATGGTGGGAGCACGTGAGTCGTCGAGTGAGGGCGCCTGTGAGAATTCGGACGATCTCACGACGCTCGACACTTCTGCGAGAGCACGCAGCTGGAGCGCTTTCGGCGGCACGTTCGGCCTGCTTTTCCTGGCCGAGTTAGGCGACAAGACGCAGCTGGTCGTGTTGAGCTTGTCGAGCAAGCATGACGATGGCTGGACAGTCCTCGCCGGGGGGGCACTGGCGCTCGCCGTCGTCACGGCGATTGGGGTAGTGGGCGGCCGAATGCTGTCGGAGCTCGTGTCTCGGAGACGTCTTCTCTGGCTTTCGGCCGTGGCCTTTGTCACGATGGGCGTCTTGATCGGCCTTGGTGTACTGTAAACGAAGCCGATTAGAAGGCGCCACACCTGTCTGTTGGAAGCATCTGTAGCATCAATCGGAGTTCCTCGCATCCGACGATGTGAGTCTACGGCAAGGCGTGG
>JASFVD010000177.1:0-5571 GCA_050050015.1 Anaerolineae bacterium
CTGATAGGACGTTTCTGGTCTCTGGATCGAGAGTACAACTGGGATCGCATCGAGAAGAGCTACCGCTGGCTAGTGTACGGCGAGGGTCGACCTGTCAGTCAAGGATAGCGCCGGACCCTTCGACGCGGGGGACGGCGTCTGTGCATTTGAGGGTGTGGGGTCCCGCTTGTAGGAAGGGCTCGCCAATCGCCTGAGGGACGTCTGACCAGCAAGAATGCCGGCTGGCAAGTCTACCAGCCGGCCCGTGGTGGGCGGTGCAAGACTTGAACTTGCGACCTCCACGATGTCAACGTGGCGCTCTGGCCAACTGAGCTAACCGCCCACAGCGCCTCGGATTATACCATCTTCCTCCTGCTGCGCAAGTAACAGGTAGTTGCATGCACGATCGCTGGAACATCGTCGGTCACGAATGGGCCGTGAAGTCGCTGCAGCGGGCTGTCGCGCGCGATTCACTGTCGCATGCTTACCTCTTCACCGGACCGCCCTCCGTGGGGAAGATGACGCTGGCGCGGAATCTTGCAGCGCTGCTTCTGTGCGAAGGCGAAGAGTCCGAGAGGCCCTGCGGCGCCTGCCGCGCGTGCCGCTTGGTCGCGGCCGGAAACCACCCCGACGTGCACGTGCTCGCCTCTGAACACGTGGGGGCGAGTCTCAAGATTGAGCAAGTGCGCGAGCTGGCGCATCGGGTCACGCTGACCCCTGTCGAGGGTCGACGTCAGGTCGCCATCTTGAACCGCTTCGAGGAAGCTACAGCCTCAGCCGCCAATGCCCTGCTCAAGACGCTTGAGGAGCCGCCGCCGTACGTCGTGCTAGTGGTGCTAGCATGTGAGGCCGATATTCTGCTTCCCACCATTGTGTCCCGCTGTCAACACATTCCCCTCAGGCCGCTGCCCATCCGGATGGTGGAGCGAGCCCTCGTGGAGCGCTGGGAGGCGACGTCAGAGAAGGCGGAACTGCTCGCCCATCTGTCGAGCGGTCGGCTGGGATGGGCCGTGCGGAAGCTCGAGGACGAAGAAGCCCTGGAGCGGCGCTCCGCGCGACTCGATGATCTGAATCGACTGATTCGTGCATCTCTGATCAAGCGGTTCGACTATGCCAAGGCACTCGCTCGAGACCCCGTTGCCACCCAGGAGACGCTAGACCTGTGGATCGGTTGGTGGCGAGACGTGTTGCTGGTGGCTTCCGGGACGGATGCCGCGGTGACGAATGTGGATCGTCGGGGCGTCTTGCACAGTCAGGCGCGCCGCCTTGAGATGGCATCGATTGTGACGGCCATAAGAGCGCTGCGTTGCGCTACTCAGAAGTTGCAGCGCAACGCCAACAAGCGCCTCACGCTTGACGTGCTCATGCTCGATCTCCCGCGGCTCTAGCTCAGGCGAGCCGGTTCCTCCCCATCTCTGGGCATTCCGCTCTCTGCCTTCCACGTCGTTCGCACCGAACTCGGCTCTTCCGGAGAGAATGCCTCTCTGATTGCCCATCCCCCGACGTGGTCACGGTGCGGCCAGCCGGTCGCGAGGTCTCGGGGTCTGCCCGTTGGTTGATTCCGGGCGCAGAGATGCCGGAAGCCTGAGGCGGATAAGGTGCGATCACCCTTGCCTGGATCGCCGTGGCGCTATCGAGATCGCTGATGACGGATCGCGGCACCGTCCTAAGCGTCGGCTGCCACGGACCATTACGGGGGTCAGGGGCGAGGTCATCGACGGGCCAGATGCTTGGTGGCGATCGCACGAGGCGCGGGGCCATTGTCACGCGAATTGAGTGTGCTATAATCGACCTTTGGTGTATCGGAGTAGCCGAGCGAGGAGGGCATGGAGAGAGAAGCAACAGATTGGCATACTCGATCCTTCGAAGACGTAGCTGCAGCTCTGGAGACGGACCTCGACGCGGGTCTGACCTCCAGCGAAGCACAGGAGCGCCTGGAGCGCTACGGTCTGAACGAGCTGGCTGAAACGCCGCGGCCTGGCTTCTGGCAGTTGCTGCTCCGGCAGTTCCAGGACTTCGTCGTGATCATGCTTGTCGTCGCCGCCGCGATCTCCTTCCTTCTTGGGGAGACAGTGGAGGCGGGTGCCATCCTGACCATTGTTGGGCTCAACGCGGTGTTGGGCGTGATTCAGGAGAACAAGGCAGAGGAGGCCCTGGCCGCCCTAAAAAAGATGGCGGCTCCCGAGGCGAGGGTTGTTCGTGACGGGCATCGTGTATCCGTCCCTGCGCGCCAGCTGGTGCCCGGCGACATCGTCTTCCTCGAAGCTGGCAGCTACGTCCCGGCGGATCTGCGCCTTATCCAGTCCGCGAATCTGAAAATCGACGAGGCCTCCCTGACGGGCGAATCTATGCCGGTGGAGAAGACCGCCGAGGGTGTGCTCGGTGAGGATGTGCCGCTCGGCGACCGACGGAACTTGGCCTTCATGGGCACCACGGTGACCTATGGTCGTGGCGCCGGCGTGGTGGTCGAGACGGGCATGCAGACGGAGATAGGCCTCATCGCCGAGATGATCCAGTCCTACGAAGAGGAACCCACGCCCCTTCAGCGCCGTCTGGACCAGCTGGGCCGCTGGCTGGGCTGGGGCACGCTTGGCATCTGCGCCATCGTCTTCGTGGAGGCTCTCATCCAAGACACCAGTCTGGCCCTGATCACGGAGGAGAGTCTGGGCTACTACCTCGCGGTGACCCGGCAAGAGATCGTTGAGCTGTTCATAGTGGCGGTCAGTCTGGCCGTTGCGGCTGTGCCGGAGGGACTCCCCGCGGTCGTTACCATCGTCTTGGCGTTGGGGATGCAGGAGATGGTGCGCCGCCATGCGCTTATTCGTCGGCTGCCCGCCGTGGAGACGCTGGGAAGCGCAACGGTCATCTGTTCGGACAAGACCGGCACGCTGACTCAGAATGAGATGACAGCCGTCCGCCTCTACGTGGCAAACCTCCGCCTCGACGTCAGTGGCGAGGGATATCAACCAGACGGGGGGTTCTCCAACTACGGTGACCCTGCCGATCCGCACGAGCACCCGGAGGTGTTGGCCCTGCTGACGGGAGGGTTACTTGCCTCCGACGCGCAGTTGGAGGAAGTTGTCTCCGAGGACGGCGACGCTCAAGGAAACCAACGACACCGGATGGTGGGGGACCCCACGGAGGGGGCTTTGGTCGTAGCGGCCGCGAAGGCTGGCCTGTGGCGCGACGAGGTTGAGGGGCGACTGCCGCGCGTGGCGGAGATCCCGTTCGACAGCGACCGGAAGCGCATGACGACCATCCATCAAGGGCAGGCCAGAGGACTGGAGGAGGCTGGGGGAGCGGAATACGTGGCCTACGTCAAGGGTGCTCCGGACGTGATGCTCTCTCTCTGCGATGCTATCCTGGAGAACGGGGTCGAAGTCCCACTCAATCCTGGTCGCCGTCAGCACATCCAGAACGTGATCCGTGACCTCGGGCAGGATGGACTTCGCGTTCTTGCCGTGGCCTATCGCCATCTGGACGAAATCCCCAAGGAGCTGGATCCGGACGGCGTAGAGCGTGACCTATCGCTGATAGGTCTGTTTGCCATGACCGATCCGGCACGCCCCGAGGTCAGGCCGGCTGTTGAGAAGGCCCGCCGAGCAGGGATTCGCACTATGATGATCACTGGGGACTACCCCGACACTGCTCGAGCTATCGCGGAGGAGATCAGACTGGTTCAGTCGGACGACGGAAGCGTTCTTACCGGAGCAGATCTTCAGACTATGTCCGACGACGAGCTCACGGCAGAGATCGACAAGGTTGACGTTTTCGCGCGCGTATCGCCACAGCACAAGGTGCGTATCGTCGAGGCGCTCAAGGCGCGTGATCAGGTCGTGGCCATGACGGGGGATGGGGTCAATGACGCTCCCGCGCTAAAACGTGCGTCGATCGGCGTCGCCATGGGCATAACTGGAACCGATGTGACCAAGGAGACGGCCGATATGGTGCTGACCGACGACAACTATGCCTCTATTGTTTCGGCCGTCGAGCAGGGGCGCATCATTTATTCCAACATCCGCAAGTTTGTTTACTTCCTACTCTCGTGCAACCTGGCCGAGATCATGGTCATCTTCCTGGGGACGATCTTCGGCTCGGGCTCGCCGCTCACGGCGATTCAGCTGCTGTGGCTCAACCTACTGACGGATGGAGCACCAGCCCTCGCTCTGGGGTTGGAGAAGGGCGATCCCGACATCATGGATCGGCCGCCGCGGCCCGTGCACGAACCGATCATCAATCGCCTCATGACCATAGGCATCAGCGTGCAGACGGTAGCCATCACAGCCGTGGTGCTTGGGGCATTCTACATCGGAAGGATGTGGGATCCCAGCAGCCCCCTGCTGGCCGAGAGTATGGCCTTCGTCACGCTGTCGGCCTCGGAGTTAGTACGGGCGTACACAGCGCGGTCGGAGCGTGCTTCGCTTTTCCGTCTTGGGGTTTTCAGCAACAAGTACATGCAGTATGCGGTGCTGGTTTCCATTGCGCTGCTCATGGCCGTCATATACGTGCCATTCCTGCAGCCCATCTTCAATACTGTCGCGCTGGGGACTCGAGAGTGGGCGCTGATTCTGCCGCTTCTCCTCCTTCCCTCGATTGCGGCTGAGATCACCAAAGCCGTTATCCGGTCGCAAGGGCCCCGCAGGACAGCGGAAACGATGGTATAGGTTCGCAAGACAGCGTGAGCCCTGGCCTGTGCCGGATGCCCGCATCCAGCACAGGCTTTTTTGTCGCTCTCCGAGCCGTTCCCCGTGCCTTGGCACATCCTCGAGGGTCTTGACAGCTGCCGAGCCGTGTGATATAATGGAAGCGGTTCCACACACAGGAGGGTAGCCGCATGGGGTGACCATCTCGGACGTCGCTCGCCAGGCCGGAGTGGGAGTCGGGACCGTCTCGCGCGTCCTCAACAAGAGCCCCCGGGTCAGCGAGGCCACCCGCACCAAGGTGCTTAGGGTGATGGACGAGCTGGACTATGTGCCCAATCCCTTTGCGCGGCGGCTGTCTCTGGGTAGGACGCTGACCCTGGCCGTGATCGTCCCCTTCTTCACTCGCCCTTCCTTTGTGGAGCGTCTCCGTGGTGTCGAGGCCGCTATCGCTGAGACCGAATACGATCTCGTGCTTTACAATGTGGAGACTGTGGCGAAGCGCGATGAGTGCTTCCGTCGCGTACCCCGTCCGGAGCGAATTGACGGCCTTCTGATTCTTTCGCTTTCCCCATCAGATGAGGACGCGGAACGTCTTCGTTTGTCTGGTGTCCCCACCGTTCTGGTGGACGCTCGACACCCCGATCTCCCCAGATTGATTGTCGACGACGTCGAGGGCGGGTACCTGGCGGCTCACCACCTCATCGAACTGGGCCATGAACGGATTGGATTCGTGGGCGACACGTACCCGAATGCCTTTAGCTTCACGTCTAGCCGCGACCGCCACGCAGGCTATAGAAAAGCGCTTGCTGAGGCAGGTATTGCTGAGCGTCCGGATTACTGTGTCACCGGGGAACACGCGATGGACGTGGCGCGAGTGTTGACTCATCGGCTTCTGTCCCTCCAGAAACGGCCGACAGCCATCGTCGCTGCTAGCGATACGCAAGCTATT
>JASFVD010000178.1:0-5566 GCA_050050015.1 Anaerolineae bacterium
ACCGGCTTCTCTTGCCCGGCGGTCAGGTCCTGCACGATCGTGCGGCTAATCCTCTGCTGCCACGCTCGCTATCTTCGGCAGCCCCACGTGCGGCCCTGCGACGGTCCAGTCGCCGGCTCGGCCAGCTCAGAGCGTCTCCGCAATCTTCAGGGCTTGCCGAATCATCTGATTCGTGAAGCCCCACTCATTGTCATACCAGGCCATCACCTTCACCATGTTCCCATCCACCACCGTCGTCATGCCCAGATCCACGATCGTAGCGCGGGGATCGCCGACGATGTCGGAGGACACGATGGGATCCTCGGTCACACCCAGGATGCCCTTGTACTTCTCACTCTCCGCCTCCTCCCGGAAGATGCCGTTGACTTCGTCGACCGTGGTTTCCTGCTCCGTGACGAAGACCAGGTCGGAGACGGATCCCACGGGGATAGGCGCCCGAACTGCCACGCCATCGAACTTGCCCTCCAGCTCCGGCAGGGCCTTCGTGGTGGCGATGGCCGCCCCGGTTGACGTCGGCACGAGGTTGGCAGCCGCCGCTCGTCCTCGCCGGATCTTCTTGCTCGGTCCGTCAACGATTGCCTGGGAGGATGTGTAGGCGTGAATGGTGGTCAGCATGGCCTTCTGGACCCCCAGTCTTCGTCGCATGACCTCGACAACGGGCGTGATCGAGTTCGTGGTGCAGCTCGCGCACGACACCATGCGTCTCTCACCGGATGATACGTTCACGCCATACACCACCGTCGGCACATCTTCGCTCTTCGGAGGAGCGGACAGGATGGCAAACTTGGCTCCCGCCTCAAGATGCTTCTTCAAATCCGCTCCGGTGCGGAAGATGCCCGTGCACTCAAAGACGATATCCACGCCCATCTCGCCCCAGGGCAGTTGACTCGGATCCCTAACCTGGAGGAACTCATAGGTCTCACCACCTACGACTAGGTTTCCATCCTCGACCTCGACCCTATCCTTGTACCGCCCGTACGCCGTGTCGTAGTTCAGCAGATAGGCCAGGTTCTCCACCGGTGCGATGTCGTTGATCGCCACCAGATCCAATTCCGGGGTGTCGCGGATCACCTTGAACGCAGCTCGTCCGATTCGACCGAATCCGTTGATCGCTACCTTGGCCATGATCCTCTCTCCTTCCTGTGTGTTCGAGTTTCCTGGGACTCCTCAGCGGAGACGCCCAATCAACCTAACCTATCATTCATGCACCGCATGTCTGTGTGGCTCGCCCGATCGGGGCTCCCGCAGGCTGTACAGGGTTCTTACTACCACCTCGGGCAGCGCTGGATGGATGTGCATGCCCTGACCGACCCATCCCACAGGGCTGTCGTTCGCCATCGCGTTCACGACCTCCTGGATCAGCATCGGCGCGTGGGGTCCAATGATGTGGAAGCCTAGAATGTCCCCACTACCGCGCTCGACGACTGCTTTGGCAAAACCATCAGTCTCCATCATGGCCTGTCCCTTGGCCACGTCCACGTACTTTGCCTCGCCGACAAGGATATCGAATTCGTCTTTTGCCTCGGCCTCAGTCAGACCCACGGAGGCTATCTGAGGGTAGGAGAAGACAGCGTGCGGGACGGCGGTGTAGTCCATCGGCACCTTGTGGTCGTGCGCAAAGTTATGCCAGGCAATGCTCGCTTCCCGGTTCGCCACATGCTTGAACATGTGCCTGCCCGTGGCATCGCCCAGCGCCCATATGCGGTCGACGCCAGTCTCCAGGTACTCGTTGACCTTGATGTAGCCCTCGTCATCCGTCTCGATACCCACCTTCTCAACCTGCAGCAGGTCAGCATTCGACTGCCTACCAGCCGCGACCAAGACTTCGTCCACCCCCACCTCTCGCAGCTCTCCGTCGTCGACATCCCGGCCGATGACCCTGATCCGCCCCTTCTGGTTCTCCACCGCGATGACCTCAGTGTGAGTGAAGACCTTCATCCGCTCCGACAGCTTTTTCCGAAGCAGTACTGAGATCTTCGGCTCCTCATCGGGTACCAGGTAACCGTTTCGCTGCATGATCGTCACCTGCGTGCCCATGGCGGCGAAGAAATGCGCGTATTCGGCGGCGATATAACCTCCGCCCACAATCGCCAGGTTGTCAGGCCTCTCGCGTAAGTCTAGCACGCTCTCGTTCGTCAGATAGCGGACGTCGTTCAATCCATCGATTGGCGGGATGAAGGGCCGGGCACCGGTGGCAATGAAGACGTGTCTGCCCGTGATCGTCTCGTCGCCCGCCTGCACGGTGTGGCCCGACCCGTGGCTCTGATCCTCGACCACGAAATGCGCCTCCGTCTCGTAGAAGTCGAGGTTAGGGGAGACATGGAGTCCCTCTCTTATCTCCCTCTGGCTATGACTCACGATGCGGCGCATGCGGGCCATGATCGCCCCGAAGTCGACGTCTGTGATCCGTGCCTCGACGCCCAACTTCTTGGCCTCTCGAATCTCCACCACTCGGTTGGCTGGGTAGATGAGAATCTTCGACGGTATACATCCCACGTTGAGACACGTGCCCCCGAGCGGACCGCGATCCACCCAGGCCACGCGCATGCCGCGATACAGAGCATTGTCAACGATGGTCGCTCCACTTCCGGAGCCGATGACGATCACATCGTAGTGTCGAACCCTGTCTCCTTCCACGCTCACTCCTTCATGCGGATCGCCGCACACCGTGCGTCGGTATGGAAGACGTGCTCATCGCCGTGCGCACGCAGGGTCACTTGCCAGCCGGGCGTGATCACCTCGGCGCACATCTCGCCCTCCTCTGCCAGTCCGTGGCAGGCGTCGGGCCATTCCCGCTGCTCGGCCTCCTCCACCTCGATGTCCCCGACCGGAATGCCAGTCCGAGCGTGAAGTGCCTCCTTGGTAGCGTCCGCTACTTCAGCAGGCAGGTCCGTCGGGACATCGGGCTCCGTCGGTGAGCCCGATCCTGCTCCACAGGCGGTCGTCGCCAGCGCAAAGGCAATGATAGAAACCACCACTGTCCCTACCCGTTCCATACACCCTCCCTTTCGGCAGTCGACCTGGAATCCGATCCGCGTTGGGGATCGCTGCAATACGTCCGAAATCCGACGTCGCCTAGGCAGCCTTCACGACAGGACGCCGCTGGTCAGCAACTCAGCATATTACGAGAAGATCGGTTCGTAGTCCCTGGCCTTCGCGATCAGCCGTTCCTGAGCGTGGTCGCCCATAGGCGCGAACCGTTCGCACGCCTCGACCATACTGGGCAGCAGCGTCACGTCGCCCACGGTGCAAAGCCCGGTCACATGCTGGGACAGAGCGAAATCGACGCATGGCTGAATGTTCAAGGACTCGTCGAAAGGTCGGTACCAGGTGCTGTACTTCCTCATCTCGTCCTCTTCCCACGGCCGCTTGGCAATTGCCTTGATGGCCATCACCCCCACGTCCCGAGCCCTGCATTGTCGGATCAGCTCATCGGCCCGCCGCCGGTAATCGGCGTCGGCGTAGAGTATGAAGTTGACGGGAAAGAGAACCGAATCAAAGTCGAAACGGTACAACGCCTCCACGAAGAGGGTCGGCGCGTCCAAGCCGTGTCCGGTGATGCCAATGAAGCGTGTGAGCCCCTCCTCGCGCGCCTCCAAGATCGCCTGCAGCGCACCTGCGGGCCCCAACGCCTCCTCCAGCTCATGCATCGTGTTCACGGCGTGGAGCTGGTACAAGTCGAAAGCATCGATCTGAAGCCGCTCGAGCGAAGCGCGCATCTCCCTGGCAGCGCCCTCTCTGGTGCGCTCGGTCGTCTTGCCGCCCACGAAAAAACGGTCGCGCTCGCGCGCCAGCCACGGTCCCAGACGCGCTTCGGCATCGCCGTAGGTGGGCGCGACGTCGATGTGATTCACGCCCGCATCGATGACCAGCTCCATGGCCCGATCTGCCTGGGCTTGCGTCACCGCCGAGAAAGCAAACGCCCCAAGGACGGCAATGGTGCTCATGTGGTCCGTTCGTCCGAAGCGTCGCTTCTCCATTAGGCCTCCCTGCCCTCAAACGCGTCCTGTCAAGATACTGGAAGACTGGACCCCCTGCCACGCCACGCTGGTCGCATTCGGCATCGGCCTCCCTCGAGTCACGCCACGAATGAGCCTCGCTGCCGGATCGGCTCGCCAAGAGGCTCTCCCACGATGAGGGCGAACCGGGCCGCCACCGCCGCCGTCACTCGCACATCGCCACCGCCGGCGAGGATGGCCGCGCTCCCCCTGCGGATGACAGCATGTCCCAACGTCACCTGTCCTTCCAAGACATAGATCAGACCGCTCCACCCAGAAGGCACCTGGTTCTCGTGGCTCCTGCCAGGTGGTAGGACCACATCCACGTAGCGCACCGGCGTGTGCAGATCCACAGGTGATCCCTTGCCGATCACCGTGCGCACCCGCACGCCCTGTTGCTCGTTTGCCGGGATCTCCGAGGATTCGACGGGCTGGTAGCTCGGCTCTATCCCCTTCAGTGCGCGCGGGAGATTGACCCACAGCTGCAGGCCGTGGCTCGTCTCATCCGACCCGGGAAGCTCGGCATGCACAATCCGCTTCCCTGCCGTGAAACGCTGCACGCCGCCGGCAGACACGACCTGATCGTTCCCCAGGTTGTCTTTGTGGCGGAAGGCACCATCCAGCATGTACGTCACAGCCTCGAAACCCCCGTGAGGATGGTCGGGGAAGCCCGCAGGGGGCGTCACCGTGAACTCGTCCAACAGCACGAACGGGTCCACGTGACCCAGATGCGCCGTTGGGAAGACGCGACGCACCGTCGCTCCTGCCCCCTCCGCCATCTCGACCGCCTCAACCTGTCGCGTCACCTCGATTCGTGTCTCCATCCCGTCCCTCCGGTTTCTCCCCGGACCCGGGCTTGAGGCCGCGACCCTTGCCACGAGCCTTCCGACCCGACTGCCCCGGCTGTCTTGCCCTTGACCGGTAGACCTGCTACGGCGCGCGATGATGCCAGCGGGCGTCACAGGGTGGTGCGCCAGGGCCATCTGTCGGTTCCAGACACGTGCCGTGCTCGCGATCCGGAGGAGCAGAGGGTCGTCACGTCGTCCCAAGGACATCGAGCGTCGCGGAATGCCTTCCTAGGCGAGCTCGGCCTCCAGCTCGATCTCGAGCCCCGGCCGCAACAGATTCGACACGGGGCACGAGCCGTCTGCCTCCTCGGCCAGTTGCTCGAATCTCTCCTCGTCGATATCGGAGACACGCCCGCGAACTCGAAGCCCGCTCTTGGTGATGGCGAAGCCTCCGCCTTCCTTCGACGTGAGGTGGATGGTCACGGTCGTCTCGATGCCGTTGACCTGGTACCCCTTCTTGCTGATGACGTTGGCCAGCGCCATGCTGTAGCACCCGGCGTGGGCTGCAGCGATCAACTCCTCCGGGTTCGTCCCGGGGGCGTCCTTGAACCGCGTGGCGAAGCTGTAGGCCTGATCCGTCAAGACGGAGCTCTCCAGGCCCATCCTGCCGCTGCCGTTCCGCAAGTCTCCTATCCAGACCGCTGAGCCGGTTCGCTCGATCTCTGTCATGTGCATCCTCCTCGTCTCTCCGCGGGCAAACTCGCTGCCTTACATCAAAGG
>JASFVD010000179.1:0-5558 GCA_050050015.1 Anaerolineae bacterium
CTGCGCCCACGCATCGGGCGCCACCTCCCAGGTGTCACCGACCGGCTCGACGACCCCCGCGTTGGCAACCACGACGTCAGGCGGCCCGAACGCGTCCTGCGTCTCCCTCGCCAGCCGGAGCACGGCCTCCCAGTCGGAGACATCTGCGGGGAAAGCCCTGGCCGAACCTCCCTTCGCGCGGATCTCCGCTGCCGTCGACTCGATCTCCGACGTCGTTCGAGCGGTTACCACCACGCTGGCCCCGGCGCGGGCCAGGGTGATAGCCGTGGCGCGCCCAATGCCCCGCCCTCCGCCGGTGACCACCGCCACCTGGCCGTCGAGGCGGGCACGGTCTGAAGGCCTACGCTGCCGCGTCTTCATCCTCTGGGCCGCTGTCGTCGTCCTCGGGCGGCTCTATCTCGGTCACGTCCTCCGTCACCTTAGGCTCATCCTCGGGCTCACGGACGCCGATGATCTCCAGCACCTCGTCTCCCGCGATCTCCTCCTTCTCCAGGAGGGCCTGCGCCAGGCGATCGAGGGCATCGCGGTGCTCCCGGAGCGTGCTGGTGGCTCGCCCATAGGCCTTGTCCAGGATCGTCCGGATCTCTTCGTCGACCTCCCGAGCCGTCTCCTCGCTGTACTCCCGGCGCTGGGCGATCTCTTCGCCCAGGAACACCTGCTCCTGCCGCCCGCCAAAGGCGAGGTGACCGAGCTTCTTGCTCATGCCCCAGCTCAGCACCATCTTGCGAGCGAGATTGGTGGCCTGTAGCAGATCGCTCTCGGCACCGCTGGTCTGAGTTCCCAGCGCCACGTCCTCCGACGCCCTGCCGCCCATCATCACCGCGAGCCGGTCCAGCATGTAGTCACGGTGATAGACGTACCGCTCTCGCTCCGGAAGCTGCTGCGTGACCCCCATCGCCCGGCCGCGCGGCACGATGGTGACCTTATGGATCGGATCCGCGTGCGGCAGAAGGGCCGCCAGGACGGCGTGCCCGCCCTCGTGGTAGGCCAGCAGCTCGCACTCCTCGTCCGTCAGCGCGACGCTCTCCCGCTCTAGGCCCATCGTCACCTTGTCGCGGGCCTCCTCGATGTCCTCCTGTTCGACGGCCTCTTTGTCCTCGCGGGCCGCCAGGAGAGCGGCCTCATTGAGAAGGTTCTCCAGATCAGCGCCGCTGAACCCGGGCGTTCCTCGGGCCACCCTCTTCAGGTCCACGTCGCCGCCCAGAACTTTGTCGGCGGCGTGAATCTCTAGGATCTTCCGGCGGTCCTCAAGCGTGGGCAGGTCGACCGTGATGCGCCGGTCGAAACGCCCAGGCCGCAGCAAGGCTCGATCCAGGATGTCGGGCCGGTTCGTGGCCGCCATCACAATCACGTCCTGATGAGGTTCGAAACCGTCCATCTCTGCCAGGAGCTGGTTGAGCGTCTGCTCCCGCTCATCGTGTCCCCCGCCCACCCCGGCGCCGCGCCGGCGTCCGATGGAGTCTAGCTCGTCGATGAAGACGATGGCGGGCGAGGCCTCCTTCGCCTCCTCGAAGAGATCACGCACTCGGGAGGCTCCGACGCCGACAAACATCTCCATGAAGTTCGAGCCCGTGATGCTGAAGAAAGGCACCTCGGCCTCACCGGCCACGGCGCGCGCCAGCAGCGTCTTTCCGGTACCCGGCGGGCCCACGAGGAGCACGCCGGTGGGAATCTCGCCGCCCAGGCGCTGGAACCGATCCGGATGCATGAGGAAGGCGATGATCTCTCGAAGCTCCGTCTTGGGCCCCTCCAGCCCGGCCACGTCGTCGAACGTGGTCCGTTCCTTGCGGCGGTCGTAGAGCTGGGCCTGACTCTGCCGCATGGAGAAAATGGAGAAAGCATCCTGACCGCGGCTCCTCATCTGGCTGAAGATGAGGTAGCCGAAGCCGATCACGGCGATGAGCGGCAGGAAATTGACCACCAGATCCAGGATAGAGAAATCGGACGGTGGCTGCGTCTCCACCTGGACCCCTTGCGACTCCAGGAGCGATAGGAGCTCATCGTCTCCGAAGGACGGCAGGTACGTCAGGAAACTCTCGTACGTGACCGTCTCCCCACTTTCCGTCGTCCTCTGGACCGCCTCCAGGAGCTCTCCCTGGATCTCCTGTCCCGTCACCATGACCCGCTGCACGTTTCCAGCCCGCACCTGTGCCCTGAACTCACTGTAGTCAATCTGGGTTCTACCGCTCAGGCGGTTGCTCAGAGGTCCCCAGAGGATGGACGTCAGGGCAAGGCCCAAGAGCAGCCAGACCACGAGGCCTCTCATGCTGCAGCCCACGCGATTGAACCGTCCTTCGAGCGGGTTCTGCTCCTGGTCTTCGGCTTCCCTATTCCTATCTCGTCGTCTCATGAATCACGTCATCCTGTTCTTGCTTCCGTCACACTCTACGGCGTTTCTCGCTCAATACTCAGAGCGATTATAAATGGTTTCCTTGCATGCGCAAACAGGTCTGCCTCCGGCTGACATCGTCGGGAGCATGGCCACGGTACCCCGTCCGCGGCGGACCTCAGCTCGTGACAAGCCTTTGTCATAACCTTGACTATGACCCGCATCACGTTATAATCTGGGGTCTTGGTCAACCCTGGCACGTCACCATCACGCTGGCGATGGAGCGACGCGCCAGAGGTTTGGCACAGAGCGCACATCGAGGGGGTGCAGTGAGACGACGCACAGTTTACGTAATCTTGGGGTTGGTCGCCATAGCGGCCGTGGGAGGCGTGATCCTCTGGCGTTCGGGGGTCCTGCGGGGCTCGCAGGAGGAGCCTTACCGCTCCGCCGTCGTCGAGCGCGGCTCCATAGTCGTGGCCGTCAACGCCACGGGCAGGATCAAGCCCGCCGCTCGAGTCAACCTGAGCTTCGACACGCCGGGGCGCGTGGCGGAGGTCTGGGTCGAGGAGGGCGACCACGTCGAGAAGGGTGAGCCGTTGGCGCGGCTCGTTACGGACCAGCTGGAGCTGCAGGTGGAGCAGGCCCAGGCCGCGCTATCGGCGGCCGAATCCCGTCTGGCCCAGCTACGCGCCGGATCCCGGCCCGGGGAGATCGCGCAGGCAGAGGCCAACGTGCAGGCGGCCGAGGAACAGGCGAACGCTGCCGCTGCCAACCGCAATCAGCTGATCGATGGGCCCACCGATGCTCAGATAGCGTCCGCCGAAGCCCAGGTCGCCCAGGCCAGGACCAGCGTGGAGATCGCTCAGGACACCTACGACCTGACCGACGAGGACGAGGAGACGCGGAAGGAACACGCGAACTATGACCTGTACGTGGCCAAGCAGGAATTGGCCGCCGCCGAGGCAAGGCTCGAGGACGTGCTGGCCGGTCCCGGCTCCGACGAGATCAGAGCGGCCCGGGCCAACGTGGAGGCGGCCCTGGCGCAGCGGGACGCGGCCCAGGCCCAATTGGAGCAGCTCCTGGCCGGCCCGACGGAGGAGGACATTGCAGAGGCTGAAGCTCAGGTGGCACAGGCGCGGGTCGGCTTGGAGCTGGCCGAGTACGCCCTCAGCGGGGCCACCTTGACAGCACCCTTCGCGGGGGTGGTCACAGAGCTCAACCTGACTGTCGGAGAGATGCCGCCAGCGCGAGAGGCCCCCGTCGTCCTGCTCGACAACTCGACCTTCCACATCACCGTCAGCGTGGATGAGCTCGACGTACCGCTGCTGGAGGAAGGCCAGAGCGTCGAGATAGGCATTGAGGCCCTGCCGGAGGTGGACGTCACGGGGACCGTCGAGAGCATCAGCCCCGTGGCCGATCCGGACGGAGAGGCCCTGCAAAGCGCCGTCGTTGGATACGACGTGGTCATGACCCTGGATCCCACCGAGGCGCCGCTTCGCGCCGACATGACGGCGAACGCCACGATCATCGTGGAGGAACTGAGCGACGTGCTGACGATCCCCACCTGGGTCGTTCGCATCGACCGCGACACGGGAGGGACGTACGTGCAGCGCCGAGCCGGGGATCAGTTCGAGCGCGTCGACGTGGAGCTTGGCGCCAGACACGAGGGCGCTGTCCAGGTGATCAATGGGCTCTCCGCCGGCGACGAGGTCGTTCGGCTTGAGGAAAGCACCTCCTTCGGCTTTGGTCCACCCTAGAGGGTTGTGAAGGCATGAATCGAAAAACAGTGTACGTACTTGTCGGAGTCGTCATCGTCGCCGCCGTCGCCGGCGGTTGGTTCTGGCGATCGCGCCAGCAGGCGGCTCAGTCTGAGCAGGAGCTGCGATCGGCGGTCGTGGAGCGGGGAAGCATGCTCGTCGCCGTGTCCGCCAGCGGCACCATCGAGCCGGCACGCCGCGTCGACCTCGCTTTCGAGACCAGCGGGCAGGTCAGCCAGGTGACGGTGGCGGTGGGCGATCACGTCGAGGCCGGTGACCTGCTCGCCAGCCTGGACAGCGAGCAGCTGGCGCTCCAGGTGGAGCAGGCCGAGGCCAACCTTGCTTCGGCGGAGGCGCAGCTGGCGAAGCTTCGGGCCGGAGCCGGGGCGCAGGAGGTCGCAGCGAGCGAGGCGAACGTGCGGGCCGCCGATGCCCAGGTCGACGCCGCTGACGCGGAGCGGGATCAGGTGGCGAGCGGACCGGGGAAAGCTGACCTCGCGGCTGTTGAGGCCGAGGTCGCCTCGGCGCTCACTCAGCAGGTGAAGGCCGAGGACTGGCACGACACGACGCTGGAGTGTTTCACCTTCGAGGCTTCGGCCGGTGACGTGATCCCCATCGGGGGTGGAAAGGTCATCACCCTGACCGAGGACTTCAAGCAGGAGTTCTGCCCCTTCCTGGGCGTGCCCGAGGAGCAGGCACGCTACCGGCTCGAGGCGGCCAACGAGGCGCTGGAGGCGGCGCGGGAGCGGTTCGACGAGGTCGAGGCCGGCGCGGATCAGAACCAGCTCAGCGCGGCCCAGTCGAACGTGGCGGCAGCCGCCGCCCGGCGCGACGCCGCGCGGGCCCAGCTCGATCTGCTGCTTGAGGGCGCCACGGAGGAGCAGATCGCGGCGGCCCAGGCCAGCGTGGACCAGGCGCTGGCTTCCGTGAGGCAGACGGAGCTGGCCCTTGAGCAGGCCTCGTTGGAGGCCCCCTTCGACGGGACCGTGGGCGCCGTCGACGTCACAGTAGGACAGCGGGCCACCGCCGGCCTCCCAGTGGTGACTCTCGTCGATGCGTCGCAGTTTCACGTCACCATCAGCGTGGACGAGCTGGAGGTGGGCCGATTGGACGAGGGCCAGGTCGCCCGTCTCTCCTTCGATGCCCTTCCCAACGCCGTCGTGACGGGCACCGTCCGACACGTGGCGGAAGCAGCGAGGCTGGACGAGGGCATCGTCACCTACGACGTCCACATCGACATCGCGCCCTGCGGCGCGCCAATCCGATCCGACATGACCACCAGCGCGTCCATCGTCGTCCGGGAGATCAGCAGCACCCTGAAAATCCCGACCTGGACGGTCCACGTCGATCGCGACACGGGTCAGTACTACGTGCGGCGTCGCACCGAAGAGGGCATCGAACGCGTAGACGTGACGCTGGGCGAGAGGTACGAGGGCATCGCACAGGTCCTGGACGGGCTGTCGGAGGGGGAT
>JASFVD010000180.1:0-5555 GCA_050050015.1 Anaerolineae bacterium
CCTCGCTGTAGCTCGCCAGGTAACCCCCCTGGCCGGCCACGAACGTCTCCAGCTCAAAGTCAATGAACGCCGGCCCATAGACCAAATCGCTGTTCGGGATCAGCTTGAGCGCTGGCCCTGTTACCGCAGGTTGCACGGGGATTCGTATCGTCTGCCCGACACTGATCCTGTCCGCGCTGATCATATCGTTGGCATTGACAATCTCCTCCACCGTGCATCCGTACCTGGCGGCAATCAGACTCAGTGTCTCACCCGGCCGGACAGTGTAGGTCTCCACGGCCGGGCCTCTCCCGTATCCCTGTGGGGTCGGATTGGGCGTCGGTGTGCCGGAGTATGTTCCCGCATACGCAGGTGACGGCGTCCGCGCTATGGTCGGCGCTGCTGACGTGGCGGCGTCTGAGATGCTCGAGACCGCCGGTTTACTCGGCCCAGCAGTCTCGTCAGACCGCACTTCGCTCGTTGGGGCCGGTCGATAGCAGGCCATCGTGAGCCCGCATACAAGACAGATCAGGAGTACGAGCCGCCACGATCGTCGCAGCACGGCTAGACCGCCTGAGGCTCTGAACACCGCGTCCGGGCACCTCGATACGGCCTGACAGCCGCCCCGGTGAGTGACGGAGCGCCTGGTCTATGCTTCATAAGCGACCTGCCCGTTCAAGACCGTCATAGTCACCGGCACGTCGTGGATCGCCATCGCGTCGATGGCGAAAATATCGCGTTCGAGCACCACGAGATCGGCCAGCTTGCCCGGTGTGATGCTGCCCAGGGCATCCTCCTGACCGCTGACAAGCGCCGGGGCCATGGTGAAGGCCCAAACCGCCTCGGCTACGCTCAGCCGCTGTTCGGGATACCAGCCTCCCTTCGGCGTCCCATCGCGCTGCTGGCGCGTGACCGCTGCGTGGATGCCCCAGAGCGGGTTTGGATCAGCCACCGGGGCATCGGATCCAAAGACGAGCAGGACCCCTGCATCCAACATATCCCGGAACGGGTATGAGAATCGCGATCGTGGGCCAAGGGATGTCTCGCTCAATGCTATGTCGTCCGTGACGTGGATCGGTTGCACGGAGGCAGCGACACCAAGCTGGGCCAGCCGCTCTATGTCCGAGGGACGAATGACCTGCGCATGTTCGATGCGATGGCAGATGCTCCGCGCTTGTCCGGCTGTGCACTGCTCAAAGACCTCGATCAGTCGTCGGTTCGTACGATCGCCGATGGCATGGACGGCTACGGCAAGCCCGCCCTGTTCTGCCTTCCGGACGGCGTCCGCAATCTCGCCCATGGGCGTCAGCGGCATCCCTGCGTCATCCGTGTCCTCGTAAGGCTCCAGCATCCAGGCCGTGCGAGCGCCCTGGCTGCCGTCGGCGAAGAGTTTGACGTGCCCCACTCGGAGATAATCGTCGCCGAAACCAGGGCGCATGCCCAGAGCAATCGCTTCGCCCAGGCGTTCGCCGGGAATCCCCATCCAAAGCCGCAGATCTAGCTCGCCGGCCCTCTGAAGCTCTTGGTAGGCACGGAAGGCGGGCGGCCCGTCTCGACCACCCATGATGCGGAGGTCGTGGACACCCGTCAGTCCCAGCTCGTGGAGCACATCGAAGCCCTCGCTCATAGCCGCGATAACTTCGCTTTGGGGCGGCACGGGGATGACGTTCCGGACCCGATTGATGGCCATCTCTCGCAGGATACCCGTGGGCCTACCTGAGTCGTCCCGGTCTATGCGACCCTGACGTGGGTCCGGGGTGTTGGCGTCGATGCTGGCCTCACGGAGGGCCCGACTGTTTGCCACAGCGAGGTGGAGGTCACTGCGCCAGATGACGACGGCATGGTCGGGAGCCACCTCGTCAAGGTCCTCACGCGTGGGCATCCGGGGATCAGGCCATCTAGTCTCGTTCCACCCCTGACCGACGACCCACCTGTCTGGCGAGGTCTCGCTTGCCTCCTTCCGCACGCGCCGGCGGAGATCCTTCAAGGATTCAGCCGTGACCAGCGACAGCCGGTGCCGGCTAAGTGCCCAGTCGTAATAGTGGAAATGTGCGTCAACCAGCCCGGGCAGCACCAGTCGCCCTCTTAGATCAACCTGCCGCGTCCCTGGGCCGGCGAGCGCTCGCACCTCTGCATCGGCGCCAACAGTAAGAAAACGCCCACAGGCCGTGGCGACGGCGCTGGCACCGCGCGTTCGGGCATCCTGAGTATGAAGCTTCGCGTTGTAGAGAATCAGATCGGGTCGAGCACCGGCGAGACCAAGACGCCGACCGCGCCGGTCAGAACGTTCCGTCATTCGGTACCTCCAAGAAGGGCAAGGTCACACTCACAGGCGTCGGCAGAACCCGCGGCCAGGCGGGCTTTGGTAGCTCGGACGGCCTACGTGGAGCCATCGATAATGGAATGAGCTGCAGGGCCGGGGACCAACGATTGAGCGAGACAACTCAGCGCTCGCACGACACGCTCGATGCGCTCTCGATCGCCACGATACGGCCTCGGCAGCGTCGCATCCTGGCGGCGCTCGACGACGCGAAGCAGAGGATGAAGCTCAATCTGGGCGGCCTGTATGCCCAGACCCTCGGAGACAAAACGGGTGATCGTCTCCTGGTAGCGCTGACCGGCGCCGGTGAACGCCCGGTCGATGTCCAGGCGATCAACGAAGGCACCGCCTCGTCGGAAGCCGCAAGCCTCCAGCGTGCTGATTATCGTATCTCGCTGGTCCGGACAGCTCCGTCCCTTCATGGTGCCCAGCGCCACGCCGAACGGCCGATCCGGCGCTGTACCGTGGACGTCAAGCACAAAGCACAGCCCGTACCTCCCGGCGAGCCTCCTCAAGCAACGCTTATAGGGCACGCCGGCATACCAGCTTGGATCAGTGAGAGAGGCTCTGCGCGCATAGATGGCGTGTGCGCCCGTCTGCTTGGCCGCAAGGCTCACCAATGCAGCAGTGAACTCCTCCTCTTCTTTCGTCTCGCCTTGTCGGGTGTGGACAGCCGCGTGGGGGGCGGAGAGCAATACTGGCGTCGAGCCTCTCAGGTAGCCGATGTGCGAACGTCCATCCTCTGGTGGCTCCTGATACAAGACGTCCGACTCAAACTCCACCAGGCGCCTATGCAGGTCTCGCACGACGCGGCTCCTAGGACGAGAGATCGCGCAGGAATCTCATGAAATGAATACTTGTCTCGATACCCTGGTGGAAATTGGGGATATGGAACTTCTCGTTCGGGGAATGGAGCCTGTCATCAGGTAGGCCGAAGCCCATCAAGATCGTCTCGACCCCGAGAATGGACTTTAGGTCAGCCACCACCGGTATCGAACCCCCGCGACGGACCAGAAGCGGCGCTTTGCCAAACGCCTCCTTATACGCCAGTGACGCAGCCTCCATCATCGGGCTATCTCGATCCACGATGGCCGGCCTGGCCCCGTGCAGGGCTCGAACCTTCACGCTCACAGGCTGCGGGGCGATCTCCTTGATGTATTCACTCACCAGGCGTGTAATCCTCGCGGGATCCTGATCCGGCACGAGCCGCATCGAGACCTTAGCAAAGGCTTTACTGGGAAGCACCGTCTTGGCACCGGGCTCTGTGTACCCTCCCCACATGCCGTTGACGTCGAACGTAGGCCTGACCGTCGTCCGCTCAAAGATGGAGTAGCCAGGCTCGCCCCAGTCGGCAGGCACGCCTGCTTCCTCCAGCCAGTCCTCACGGTCGAAGGGCACGTCAGCCAGCTCAGCGCGCTCCTCGGGGGCCAGCGTGCGGACGTTATCGTAGAAGCCAGGGACGGTGACGCGACGGCTATCGTCCTGGAGCTGCGCCATAATGGAGCACAAGGCATTGATGGGATTGAGAACGGCGCCACCGTAGATACCGGAATGGAGATCGTGATCGGGACCGGTAAGCTCCACCTCCAGATACGCGAGCCCGCGCAGCCCGTAGACAATAGAAGGCACGCCTTTGCGAACGAAGCCGCTGTCGGAGATCACCGCCACGTCAGCATCCAGCATATCCCGGTGTTGACGGATAAACGTCCCCAGGCTCGGGCTACCCGACTCCTCCTCGCCCTCAAAGATACATTTGACGTTGAGTGGCAGCTTCCCCTCGCTCTTGCTGTACGATTCGACCGCCTTGACGTGCGTGTAGAGCTGCCCCTTGTCGTCCGATGCACCTCGCGCGAAGATGTCGTCGCCCAGCTCAGTTGGCTCGAAGGGGGGCGTCCTCCAGAGATCCAGGGGATCCGGGGGCTGAACGTCATAGTGACCGTAGACGAGGATCGTCGGCGCCCCTGCGCCCGCCTCATTCCAGGCCCCGTAGACGACCGGATGCCCCGACGTGGGCATGACGTCAGCCTCGCGGAAACCTGCCTCGAGCAGCCTGTCTCGCAGCCAAGTCGCGGCAGCTTCTACATCCTCCTTGTGCTCTGCCTGAGTGCTCACGCTTGGAATGCGCAAGAATTCCTTCAGTTCAGTCAGAAAGTCATCCCGATGTGACCGCGCATAGTCTAGAGCTTCCACTTGCCACCTTTCATCGCTCAGTTCATTAGGTTGCAGACGCGGCGACTTCGCACCTTCGATCAACCAAAGCGTATTATACCCGACTGGGGTGCGACGCAAAAGCATCACTGGTAGAGCTGGCTTTTGTCAATGCCGCGTGGGCGTGTTATACTCGACGAAGAGAAGAAGGAGCGTTCCGCGTCTCCGGAAGCATCCCTCTCTGCAGGGACCTCTGCCAGGCTTCACCTCCTGTTGCTCCGGGGCGACAACGGATCGGCGAAGGTAAGCACCCTGGGCGGGCCTACTCCTTACGGGAGGGGGCAAATGGCTGAAGAGAGAAGAAGAGCGGAAGAAATCGTTGAACGGCTCCCAGTTGCCCTCATACTGCTCGACTGCGAGATGCGCATAACGGATCTCAACCCGGCGGCAGAAGAGATCACGGGCTGCGCCACGTCTGGCGTAGTGGGAACACGCGTCTCCGAACTACTCGGGCCCGAGTTCGTGGGCGACGACAGCGCCCTCAAGGAAGCTGTACGGACAGGGAGGCCGGTTGGGCCCAGGGTGACCGCTCTCACTAGCAGCAAGATGAAGGCCGAGATCTTGCACCAGGGACGCGGACGTCTTCTTGTCGGAGCGGCCCCCATCGAGGGAGGGTACGTGCTTAGCCTGCAGGAGGCCGAACCGTTCTTTCAGATCGAGGCCGACACGGTGTCGGATCTTTCGCACGACCTGCGGGCTCCTCTTGCATCGATCCGCGCATATACAGAACTGCTCGTTGACAACATCGACGAGGGAAACCCAGATCTCCGCCGACAGTTCCTCGACGTGATCGATGAAAGAACGCACCACCTCACCGACCTGGTCGTCAACCTGACGGGTCTGGTGCAATGGAGCTTGGGATGCCTCTGTTTGACCAAGACCCGATTCTCCTTACGCAACCTGGCGGAGGAAGCCCTGAGAACGTACGAGCGCCAAGCTCGCCTGAAGGACGTACGGATAGTGCTTGACGCTTCAGACACTCACCATCCCCTGGTGGCCGACCGCGAGGCAGTGTATACGGTGCTAAGGAATTTGATCAGCAACGCCG
>JASFVD010000181.1:0-5525 GCA_050050015.1 Anaerolineae bacterium
ATAGATGGACGGCAGGTACCGTAGATAGTTCATACGCAGGTTGGCCTCCCAACTCGGCCCAGCTTCCGGTTCCAGGCTCAGTCGTGTGGCACCACTAGATGGCGGTAGGAGCATATCAGTCCCTCCGCCGGCAGCTTCATCCTGCTTACATGGTCACCGACCTGCCCGGACTCCACCTCTACAGGAAAAATCTTGGCATCGGCAACGTAATCGACGCCCTCAACACCATCCACGAGCGCGTAGACGTCGGCGATGAACAAATCCCGCCCGAACGGCCATCCGATGCCATCTGGCCCACCGTGGAGAGGATTGAGAAACTGATACAGCCGACGCTCGACCTCCCCTGCCACCGACATGGCATCCAGGTGAGGACTCACCTGCACGTGCACCTGCGCCGATACCCAGACGTACTGAGGCGCTTCGACGCTCAGAGCCGTCGTCAGGAGTCGCCTCTCATCGAGATAGCGTCGCACCTCCTCCTGCAGGGACTTCGGTATCTGCAGCTGCTCAGGCTGAATTCTCTCCTCAATGGTCGTGACCTGCGGCACGATGAGTACTTTCACCGTCCCCGCAGTCAAGCCGTTGTCGGGTTCGGGCTGGATGCAGCGCGCCCTGGCCACCGACGTGGCCGCCTCCCGGGCCAGAATCTCGAAGTCCTCGGCTGTAACGGCCCGGTTCCTGATTCTGAGGTGTCTCGGTCCGCGCATCTTGGCGCTCTCCAGAGTCTCAGGATCGGCGCCACCGACCGAGGCGTAGCGATTGGTCACCGAGCTGATGTATGGAACCGATGACTTCAGCACGGTGATGGTGCGCCGCCCCACGTTGCCTCTCGCTCCCCCTCCATAGCGGTAGCGAGTGAAGCGAACCCGGCTGCCCTTCGGAGGGATCGCTCCATGTTGTCTTGTTTCGCCGCTGGGTTGCTGAATGGCAGGACCGAACAGCACCTCGCCGGCAATGCTGTCCACTACGAAGTGGCATTCATCGGGAGCCGAGGACGAGAAATCCTGAACCTCCTGCCACGTCTCGCGAGTGTCGTCAATCTCGACCTCGACGGTTTCACCGTCTCGTCGCGAGAGAAGCGGGGCATGCTCAAACGCGAAAACCTGACCGGGTTTCCCCTCGCTGCGCCCCAGGAGTTCGTTTTCGGCCATTATCGCGTGACTGGCAGGCACCGTGCCGCCGATGGAGCGCCACTCCGTGACGCGGATCCGAGGCGATGATGAATAGGTCCTTTGATCTGGCCGTTGTTCAACCAGCCTGCATCGCACCCACCAGGCTCGCTTCAGATCGTGGTCCCGGATAGCGAACGAATAAGGAATGTGCAGCTCGACCTCCCCAAGCTTGTTCAGGGCACCGGTGCCATCCGACTCCACATCCACCCTCACCCACCGCTCGCTCCCGGCATCCCAGCTCTCCCACACTAAAGGAGCGTCCTCCGGGTCCACGCCGATACCCTCAATCACGCAGTCCAGGGTCAAGAGGAGCGTGTTGCCAGAAAGATCCTCTTGAAAGCCAAGATAGAGCGCGTTGCCCGGTCGAGGCGACTCCTCGAAGATACGGAATCGCGGCGACGGCGTCAGGATGGTGTCAGAGTGATCGCTGAACTCACTCCCGTCGGGGCTGGTGAGGCAGTAGATGAGCTGAGGCACCAGGATTCGGAGATTGCGGTCGGTGGAGAAGGTGATCGCTTCCTGGCTCTCGGTGCGCACCGTCGCCACCTCCGTGCCCTGTGGAATGGTGACGATCTCCGGCTGCGGCGCCGACAACCGCACAGTAATGTGTGCCTGAGCCGCGCTAGGGGGCCTTAGCTTGACCCCAATGAGATCGAGAAATGTCACGAAGTTCTTGTCGGGCACTCTGTTAAGCCGATAAAGTAGCATGTCCATCATCCAGGCAAAGAGCTCCACCAGCGTGATCCCCGGATCACTCAGATTGTGGTCTGTCCACTCCGGACAATAGCGAGGAATAAGGCTCCTTGCCTCGTCTACGATATCTTGAAACCCACGGTCGTCAAGATTTGGTGTTGGCAGCATCTTCGGCCCCCCAGATCACTCCTCGGGAATCACATAGAATGGAAACACGAGGCTGCGGTCATCGTGCGTCGCCTTGACCTGATACCGTATGTTGATCAACAGCCTGGCAGGATCCTCGTCGTCGGGCAAGACCGAGACCTCGGTCACGTCAATCCTTGGCTCCCACCAGCCTAGTGCTTCCTCAACGTAATGGACAGCCATACCGGTGGTAGTCGTGTTGATCGGAGAGAAGATCAGCTCATGTATTCTGCAGCCGAAGTCGGGTCTCATAGGGCGCTCCCCTTGCGCTGTCCCCAGGATGACCCGAATTGCCTGTTCAATATCGGTTGCCCCCCTGGCTGTCGCCATGCCCCCCCGTCCGTCGACGTGAAGTGGAAAGCTCCACCCCTCCCCCAAGAAACCCTTCTTCATCGTCATCCTCCAATGAGAACCGTCCCCGCAGCCACGACCGTACCGTTGGGAAGATCCACCGGATCGTTGCACGTCATCGCCGTGTCGCCGTTCCGAGCGCCGGGCTTGCCGTTGATCAGGACCGTTGCACTGCCAACGCTGATCTGCGCTCTGTTGGTGGGGGGCTTCTGGAAAGCCGTCCCTGGTGGCGTCGGGAAATGCGGCGGCGTGTTCGTCGCCGTCGATCCGACCGTAGCCGCTGGAAGCCCGCCAATGCTTACGTCCTGGCTCAATCCCCCATCGATGATCCCGTTGAAGGGATGCGGAAGAGGTGTCGGTACCGGCGGCGAAGGAGGTGCCGGTACCATGACAATGTGAATGTCAACAGCCGTGATCGTGTCACCCTGTTTGGCCGCGGGCATACCCACTGTGCGCCTCCCCAGAACTCATTAGAAGACCGGGCGACTCCACTGCGAGAAGTTCCCTCTCGGACTGCATCCTTCCGCGTGTCCTTGGCGGAGAAGACCCCATCTCCGGACGCTGTCAGCTGAGCCAATGTCGTCCGGGTACGAACTTGCCGACGGAGAGCCTGCCAGCTCAGTTCAGCTTGATCATAGCCCCCTTCACGTCCACATTCGCAGAACTGCTAATCTCCACCCCTGCATCCCCTTTGATGGTGACCTTGCCCTTTGCGCTGATCTCGAGATTCCCCTTGACTTCGATGTTCAGCGCGTTCGATCCGGAGTCTATGGCAATCTTGTTGCCGGCCCGGTCGACGACCGTGATACCGCCGCCGCCGCTCGTGTCATCGAGAATGATGGTGTGACCTGCCCGCGACTTGATAATGCGCTGCACGACCTGCCCACTGCCGTCGAGCACCACGCTGTTCGATTCAGGTGGCTTGTCCTGTCCATTCCACAACACGCCAAGCACATAGGGGCGGTGCACGTTGCCATGGTCGAACGCCAGCAGCACCTCGTCATTTACCTCGGGAAGGAAGAAGGCGCCGCGATCCTTCCCCGCCATGAACGAGACGACTCGCGCCCAGGCGCTTTCCTCATCGTCCGTCAGCCACGGATACTTAACCTTCACGCGGCCCATACCCTCCGGGTCATCGTTGTTGGTGACGATTCCTACGACGGCGCCGACTTCTTGGCTGGCCTTCCCGTTCAGGATCTGACAAAGCGTGCGTGGATGCTTGCCAGTAACGTGGAACTCCGTCACGTAGTCCTCGGCACGATACGAGTGGCTCGTCGCGCTGATGTGATACCTTCCGCCAAAGCGATCACCGACGGCCTCCACGGTCACCACCTTGCCGGCCCGCAGCCGTGGATCACCGGTGGCGACACCGCTGGCTGTGACAAAACTCGCAGTAAGTTCATCGAAGATGGCCTGGGCAAGTCCCTCGGCTTCTCTCTGGTCGCCCACAGGCCGATCGACCACCGTTAGCTTGCCATCCTTCTGAAAGGCCTCCGATGCCACCTGGCTCCCTGACCGACTCTCTCCAATCTCAGGCGCGCCCTTGCCCTGCGTAGCCCGGCCAACGATTTCCCGTTTCGCTGTCGGATCCCACCCTCTCACCGTAACTTCACTCTCTTGACGGGCGGTGGTCAGCCGCGGTCGGAAGCCGCGCAGGTTTGCTCCCCATTCGAGGGTTGGTCCCTCATCTTCGCTCGGCGCGCTGAAGTGAAGCGTGCTATCCTGGACGTATAGCTCATAGCCGATTTGAACGGCCCGAGCATAGAGAAAAGCCATGTTGCTTTCGTTGTTCTGGAAGACGTAATCGTGCACCTGGCGAGTGGAATCGACCTCGGCTCTCAGCCCCTCCTCCTGAGCGATTCTCTGCGCGATGTCGGAGTCCGTCATCTGAACGAAGGAACGCGTCTGTCCGCCCCGGTGTAGCCGGTGAGAGCGATCGTAGCCCTGAATCGACAGAGATGGGATTCCGTCCGCCCCGAAATTCGGCTCGACCGCCGTGATCTCGCCGGCGATCAGTCTCTCGGGTCTTCCGCCATCGCTAGCGACCGCGGATACCTCAATCACCTTTCCCTCAGCCAAGGTCTCCGAGTCAACCCATTGGAGCCGAGGGTCGTGCAGACGGATCGAAAACATATCCGGCAGATGTACGCTGTCCTCGACAGCCACCTCGATAAGGGCGTCCATCAGACCTTCCGGAGCGTCCTGCCCATCGATCTTGATGAAGAACTGCGAGAGTAACTGTCTTTCGGTCATCGTTCGCCCCAAGTCGAGAGCTATGGCAGCGGCGGGATCGCCAGCTTCTGACCCGGCTCGAGCATGAGCGGGTCGTCCAACGCATTCTGCTTCGCAATCAGGCGCCAGAGCGATGGGTCGCCGTACTCTGTCGTGGCGATCCAATCGATGCGCTCACCCTCCCGGACAATGTGCACCCTCCTGCCTTCACCGCCGCCGGAGGTCGGATTCTGCCGGGGATACAGACCTTCATCCTCAATCTGCTGGAACGTGACATCCAAGGTCGCCCGCACAGGCGTGCCGTCAGCCAAGAACAGGGTGAATCGCTGCGAGATGTTCGTCACCACCGCCTTGAAGGCCCAGTTCTGCCCCCACTGGAACTGACATAGAGGTGGACGTCCCTTCTTCGTCTTGCGGTTCTTCGTATCTTCGTTGACGCGCGTGAGATCCCAGATCTTGCTCGTGTATTCTTTGCGCACGTCCTTACTCGTCTCGAACGTGTCGAAAAAGAGTTGCATCTTCAGGTTCGTTGGTTGACCGCTCTGGAACTCTGGTTCCGGAAGGTTCTTCCCCTTCTGGTCTGTGAATTTCCAGTTGTTCTGTTTGGTGAACGTGTACTCCTTGGGGTTGAACATGCACTCCACAGAGTCGTTCGTATCTAGGTTGTGAACCACTGCCTTGACCAGTTGTCCGTCCGGCATAGTCCTGCTCCTTGACAACCGCTACCAGTGTTCGACCCGCTCGCGCTCAAGCGTGAGACGACGCATGATCAGATCGTAGACCTGCCGGGCGAGGGTGTCCAGATCGGCCGCAGCCTTCTGTCCAGCGGATGACTCAGCCTCCGAGGAAGCCGCTGCACCTTCCCTCGGCGCTGCCGCTGGCTCCGGCGAC